>JBBQAB010000218.1:0-4217 GCA_038198385.1 Propionibacteriales bacterium | reverse complement strand
TTCCCGTACTGGCTCGCGGTGCAGTACGACGGCACCGCCTGAGCCTGCGTCGCGGGCAACCAAGCAACCGCCGCCAGAACAAGCGTTCCCGCTGCCAAAGTGACACCACGAACCTTCATGAGCTTCCTCGCTTCATGATCAACTGCGTGGCCAATCTGGCGACGCAACTTGAGGTTCGCAGATGGCGCGCCGACATGCCCAGGGCTTCAGCAGCTTTCTGCCGGAAACTGCGAGTCGCTGACCACCTGATGAGTGCCGTTCGTGGTAGAGCGGGATCGCTTTGGTCGTCGTCGTCATCACCGCGGCGACCCGCTCACCCCCTCCACTGGGCTGAGCAAGGTTTAGCTCGGCCATGGCCGCACAACTTCCACGACTGCGCTCAGAATGGGCTGAAACCGGCCCAAACCTGTCGAGGCGGTGACGTGCCGATGATGATTGAGGCGGCGCCGGTTTCGGTCGGCATGCTGCGTGGATGTTTTGGAGTCCAGCTGAGCGGTCCGAGAGGACGGCCGACTTCCCGTTCCACATGTTGGTGTGCAGTCTGGAGCCGAGGCAGGTCACGGTCGGTGCTGTCCTCTGCCGCACGCCGGAACCGCCCGTATTCGGCGCTTATCGGGTCGAGGGTGAGCGGCACAGGGGCGTAGGCGATGTCGCCGCCGGTAAAGGTTTCCCAGAGGACTCGGCAGAGCTGCGGATGCGGGAGCGGTGAGGGGTGGGTGCCCTTGGTGGCGTCGAGGGCATGGTCGAGCAGGTCGAGATCTTGGCCAATCTCGCGTCGTAGCCGATAGTCAATCGGGGGGGGGCGCGACCTGCAGTTGGCTGAGCAGCGCGTCCAAGGATGCGAGGAGAGCGGGCCAGGTGCCGGATCTTACCCAGCTTTGGAGGACGGCTCCGATGCTGTTGGCCATGGTGGCCGGCAGGTTGAGGATGTCGGCGATGTCGGCCCAGCCGAGGCCGCTGCCGACCTTCGTGAAGGCCATGGCGAGGCAGGCCCTGTGCAGCGGCGATGCGGACTGGTCCCCGACGACATCCGCGATGACATCGGGCCAGAGGGATTGAGGGAACCACGGGTCGTCACGTTCGGGTCTGACGAGGCGATGCTCGGGCAGCCGGAGGCGGCTGCGGAGGTCTGGGGTGAGAGTCGCTGGGAAGCGTCCGACCGGGTGACTTAGGCGGAAGGTGAGCTGGTCGGTCGGGCCAAGCTGCTCCCGGACGCCGTGCAGCTGCACGGCGGCGAGGAGAGGGCTGTAGGGGTGGGTTTCGATCAGTGGGCCGGGTCGGATCGGGGCGTGTGGACCGTCGTAGGACAGCAGCCGGGAGGCGGCGACCGATGCGTCGTGAAGAGTGTTCCTGGTCAGTACATCGGCGGCCGCGACGAAGCCGCCAGCGGCCTGTCGCGGTTGGCTCTCCAGCTGCAGGATGGTGTTCGCTCGGCCGTCGAGGGCGGCGTCGACGAGGTCGACGAAGGCGTGGAACCCGATGCGGTGGGTGATCGCCAGACCGCATACCGTGGCAGATTCCGAGGGGCGGTCGGACCAGCCGGTGAGCAGATGCTGGGCTTGTTCAAGGCCGGGGTCTGCGGGTTCGTTCGGGGCGTCTCGGAGGTCGGCGCCGCACCAAGGGTGCACCGTGCGTGGGCCGCCTCGGCTGCGGTGGACGCGAGACGGGCAGCGCCACAGCTCCAGCGGCTGGGACATCCACACGGGCCGGGCCAGCGGATGCCCACCGCAGCCCGGACAGCTGTTGAGCAGGAAGATGCCGTGGCGGAGGCAGATCAGCGACAGGGGGCTCTGCCAGTCGCCGTCCCAGGACGGGTCCGGGTCGGCCAGGCAGGCCGGGCAGTACCGCGACCACCGCGGCGGCGGCGTCCACTGCCGCTGCAGCGTGCGCAGGTAGTCGTCGAGAGCGGCGAGCATCGCTGGTGGGGCCAGCAACTGGTTGGCCTCCGTGGCGGTCAAACCGAGCCTGTCCAGCAGGGCCCGGTTGTTGCGGAGCCGGGTCACGACCTTGCTGGTGCCGGTTACTGGCTTGCTGGTGCCGGCACCTTTAAGCAGGTCTCGGACGGGGGTGTCGTAGCGCAGCGAGATCCGCCGCAACCACGACACCATAGCCTCCCCCTCACGAGGCGGGACGTGAATCGGCAGCGAGTCGAGGTCGTAGCCGGCCGGCACCCACCGCAGCTGCGGTCCTGCAGGTCGCTGGTCAGCCGGCGCGGGAGATGGTCTGGGCGGCATTGTCAGCGACGGCGGCGGCGAGCAGATCACCGGTGATGGTCTCCAGCCCGGTGCCTATGGCGAGGTAGCAGGCCCGGTCGATCAGGTTCGTCAACGAGGCGATGTGGCCCTGGGTGCGGCGGTGCAGCTCCTTGGCGTGGTCGGTGAGCATCCCGGGCCGGGCGTCGGCGAGCAGGATGTGGGCTTCGAGGGCGCGGAGCAGGTCGGTCCAGCCGCGCATCCCGCTGTCGGTGGTGATGTCGAACGGGGCGACCTCACAACGGGTGGCGCGGCGGGAGGTCTGGGCGTAGACGGCGTCCGGGCCGAGGATGCCTTCGTCGAAGAACCGTTTCTCCCGCAGCCGGACGCCGACGTAGATGAACGTCACCGCCATCTCGTTGGCCAGCCCTTTGAGGTGGTTCGACACCTCCATGCCGTTGCGGTGCCGGAAGTCGATGAAGTGCAGGTCGTCGATCACCACCAGCTGGGTCTCGCAGGAAGCGACGCAGTCGACCGCCATCGCACCCAGCCGGGCCGACGAGGCCCGGTTCGCGGCCGGGTGGCCGTAGAAGGCGAGGATTTTCTGGTTCAGCCCTTTCAACGTCATCCCCGCCGACAACGGCACGAACGCGACCGGCAGCCGCTGGCTTCCCGTCGCGGTCCTGGGGCCGTGACGCCGGTAAATGCGGCGGTGGAAGTCGCGGGCGTAGCGGGTGGCGATCGTGGTCTTGCCTAGGCCGGGGGCGGCGTCGACCACGACCGAGCCGCGGAGGCGGTCGGAGTCGCGCCGGTTCGACGCCATCACCTGGTCAATTGTTGCGAAAGCTGAGCTGAGCTGGTGGGTCTTCACCGTCGGCAGGTTCGCGTTCCACACCATCCGCGCCTCCGTGTAGTCCTCCAGCTCCTCTGCAGACAGGCTGGCCATGTCGGCCCGCGTCAAGACGTCGAGGTCGGCGCGGGGCGCAGTGTTGACGAACGTGTCCCATCCGGTCTTGCTGGCGAGCTGGAACCGGCCCGGCCCGTTGTCCTGGAGCCACGTGGCCCACCGGTTCACAGGGTCACCCTGCTGAGCACAGTCATTCGTCGAACACCTCGAGTCCGTCGGCGTCGGGATGGGTCGCGTAGTAGCGGGCGAACACGTCGTCGAGGTCGTCGCGCAGCTCCGGCGGCTGCAACTCCCGGCGGCGGGCGAGAAGATCCACCACTCCCGGCGTCGACGCCACATCCCGGCCCTGCTCCGCACCTGTACCTTCTTGACCACCGCCGTCTGGACTGCCGGCGGTTTGGGCGCGTTGGGTGGCGAGGCGGAGGGCGAGGTTGCGGTCCCGCCGCGAGGTGACCTCACCTTTCGCCCAGTCGGCGAGGAGGTCCTTCACCGCCTGCTGTGGGTCGACGTGACGGTCCGACCGGGCCGCGAGGGTCCGAACGTAGCGAGCCGCGTCGGCGGAGAACGGCGCGTCGATCCCCGGCGCGTGCTCCCACTCCAACTGCGACCAGGTGGCGGTCACTGGGTCGCGGAAGAACACCGCCCGGATGTCGTCGCGGTCGACCAGGAACGGCCACTTCCCCGGATGCGCCCCGCCGAACGGGGACCGGGTGCCGCGGTAGTCGTTCACCTCGGGGCCGTCGTAGCGTTGCCCGTCGATCTCGACCCCGTAGTGCTGGATGGTGCGCCACTCCACCTCGAGGAAGTCATAGACCAGGTCTGGGTTGGCGGGCAGCCGCAGCCGCCCCGCTGCGGCGACCCCGCGGGCGAACATCTCCGCAGGCGACAGGTCCGCCCGCGGATCAAGTGCGTCGACGAGGCCGGCGTGCGCGGTGTGGTGGTAGACCCGGCCCACCCATTCGCGGATCAGCTGCTCCAGCTCGGTCACGTAGTAGAACGCCTCCGCCTCCACCTTGTCGCCCCGGGAAGCGACATCGGGGCCTTTGTAGCCGGGCAGGTGTTCCAGCAGCGACTGCCGCAACGTCCGGAAGAACCGTTCCAGCGCCGGTTTGTCGGTC
>JBBQAB010000217.1:0-3192 GCA_038198385.1 Propionibacteriales bacterium | reverse complement strand
TAGTACTCCTTCCACTCCTCCGGGGTGTCGTCCTCGTAGAAGATGGCCTCCACCGGGCAGACCGGCTCGCAGGCCCCGCAGTCGACACACTCGTCGGGGTGGATGTAGAGCATCCGCTTGCCCTCGTAGATGCAGTCGACCGGGCACTCCTCGACGCAGGCTCGGTCCTTGAGGTCCACGCAGGGCTGGGCGATGACGTACGTCACGGGGGTCACTCCTTCTATCGAGGGCTTGCGAGAGTTGTCGAGGGCGAAGCCTGACCCGGCCGACCGGTCCCGGTGGGGACGGCGGATGCGGTCGAGGTGATCGCCGATGTCCTGCGCCTAGTATCACGCGTGCGGGCACAGCCTGCCCACGAAGGTCAGCCTACGAAGAGATGGTGATGGATCCGCACACGGCCGCTCTCGCGGACGCCCGTCCCGGTCAGCGCTGGACGGTCCGACACCGTCTGACCGACGGCTCGGCCACCGACGTCGTCGGCTGGCTCGACCTGCTCACCCCGGCCTTCCTGCACGTGGGCACCCCCGACGGCGCCGTGCACGTGGTCGAGCGGTCCCGGGTCGTCGCCGCGCGGCGGGCGCCGGCGGCGCTGGGCGGACCGAGCCCCAGCCGGGTCAGCCCCGAGGACCTGCAGCACCGTACGGTGCCCGGCTGGGTTGCCCTGCACGAGCCGCTCGGGGAGTGGACGCTGCGGGCCGGCGGCGGCTTCACCGGCCGGGCCAACTCCTGCCACGCCGTCGGCGACCCCGGGATGCCGCTGGACCGGGCCGCGGACCGGATCGTGGCGTACGCGGCGGCGAACGCGATCACCCCGCGGGCCCAGACCATCGCGGGCTCGGGCGAGGAGGCCGGGCTGCGCGCCCTCGGCTGGACCGACACCGACATCCCCACCGACGTGCTGGCCGCCCGACTGAGCGACCTGCTCACCGGTCGGGACCGCGACCCCCGGGTCACGGTGACCGCGAACCTGGCCGTGGAGTGGTGGCGCGCCTACCACGAGAGTCGTCCCAACAACGCCGACCCGGCCCTGCTCAGGATGATCCTGGACGGGCCGCCGCCGCGGGCCTTCACCGGCGTCGCCGACCCCGACGGGGACGGCCTGCTGAGCATCGGTCGCGGCCACCTGAGCGGAGACTGGCTGGGTGTCGCCTCGGTTTGGACCCGTCCCGCGCACCGGCAACAGGGCTGGGCGACCGCCGCCATCGTCTCGCTGGGTCACTGGGGCGCCCGCCGGGGCGCCCGCTACGGCTACCTTCAGGTGGACGCAGCCAACTCCGGAGCGCTGACGGCGTACGCGCGGCTGGGGTTCACCCGGCACCACGGGTACGTCTATCTCACCCCGGGAGGCTGACCCCCGCGCCCTCGCCACGCCGGAGTCCGGCTCGGGGCGACCACGGGTGCCGGCTGGTGCGGGGTCACACGCAGGTGACGTGGTCGGTCGGGGCGTAGCGCCAGTGGAAGCTCTGACGCTTGACCACGGCCCCGGCCCGGTAGAACAGGCGCTGGTAGTCGGCGTCGAAGCCCTGGACGGCCGTCATCGGCTCGCACCGGGGTGAGGAGTCGGTCAGGTCACGCCCGGTGGTGAAGCTGGACTTCACCGGGGTGGTGGAGGTGACCTTGTCGTAGGTTTTCGTCGACCACATCCTGACCGTGATCGAACCGGCCCGGCTGGGGGTCCCCTTGACCACGCCGGCCTGCACCAGAACGCCGTACCTCGTGTCGTTCTGGAAGCGCATGTCCAGGGTCGGCCAGGCCACGGTGGCCTCACGGCCGGGCGGGTAGCGGTCGATGTAGAGCGTGTGCGGCTGGTGCTCGATGTCCTTCAGCCCGGCGAAGAACATGGCGTTGTAGGTCGTGGTCGCACTCTGCGACACCCCGCCGCCCAGCTCCTTGCGGAACTTGCCGCCGCTGATGATGAAGCCCTCGACGAAGCCGTTGGCCTTGGTGCGCTCGCCGACGATCTTGTTCAGCGAGAAGGTCTCCCCCGGCTTCAGCACGGTCCCGTTGATCAGCTCAGCCGCGCGGCCCAGGTTGGTGTTCCGGTAGGGCAGGTAAGGGAACGAGGTCGTGAACTCCCCCGTCACCTCCTTGACGCCCAGCTTCTCGGCGTCGGCGGTCGTGAAGGAGGCCGCCGCCCCGGAGAGGGCGACGGTGCCGGAGCGCTCCGAACCCGACCGGGTCAGGGCCGGCTCGACGGCCTTGACCAGCGCGTCGGCGCTGACGGTGGTGCCGTCGACGGCGGGGACCACGGTCGGCTTGCCCTTGACCAGGGCCACGGTCGCGTCCCGGGGCCTGGTCGACTCGACACTGGCCACCGCGTCCGCAGCGGCGCTCAGCAGCCGGTCACCGTCCAGGCGGGGGACCAGGGTCCCGTTGTCGGCGGCGAAGGTCAGGGCCTTGGCCACCATCGTCGGGCTGACGGAGAAGGAGCCGGCGCTCCCCGCCGACACCGTGATCGGTCCGGAGACCGCCGGCTTGGCGTACGCGGTCGCCACCTGGTCGGCCTCGGCGGTGGTGACCGTCGGGTCGGCCACGGAGGCGGGCAGCTCCACCGGGTCGGTGCCGGTCAGGAAGGCGTCCCGCAGCGCGCGGTCGGCCCCCTCCTCGTCGAGCTGCACCCCGACCCGGGCCGCCGTCCGCTTGACCTTCGTGCCGTCGTAGCCCAGGGCCGCGTCGCGGGGCTTGACGTTGACCTCAGCGCCCAGCGCGGCGGTGGCTGCGCTCAGCTTCTCCGGGTCCACGGACAGCTCGGGGCCGACCTCGGCCCCGCCGGTCAGGACCCGGACGATGTGGGCCGGGCTCAGGCTGCGACCGGCGCCGGCCTTGGCCACGCTGGCGGGCGCGTCGACCTGCAGGCCGGCCGCCACCGGGTCGACCTCGGCGGACGTGCCGTTCACCGTGACCGGGACCGGCGCTGCGGCGCGATCCGCGAGCGCCGCGGTCAGCGTGGCCTCGGCCTGCTCCCGGGTCTGACCGCCGACAGGCACCCCGGCCACCGAGGCGTCCCGCGGTGCCCGGTCTCCGGCGGCGAGGTAGGCCACCAGATAGGCGAGCACGAGCAGGCCGAGGACCGCAGCGGTCAGGACGACGGGTCGCGGCCTCCGGGCGGAGGCGGTCTGCGGGACGGGTGGGGTGGTCACGGAAACGGCCTACCTCGTGGGGGGCGACATCAGGAGTACGAGCCCCGATAGT
>JBBQAB010000216.1:0-8402 GCA_038198385.1 Propionibacteriales bacterium | reverse complement strand
CGTCGCCGTGGCCAACTCGTTCACCCAGTTCGTGCCCGGTCACGTGCACCTGCGCGACATGGGCCGGCTCGTCTCGGAGTCCATCGCCGAGGCCGGCGGGGTGGGTCGGGAGTTCAACACGATCGCCGTCGACGACGGCATCGCGATGGGTCACGCCGGGATGCTCTACAGCCTGCCCAGCCGCGAGCTGATCGCCGACGCCGTGGAGTACATGGTCAACGCGCACTGCGCCGACGCACTGGTGTGCATCAGCAACTGCGACAAGATCACCCCCGGCATGCTGCTGGCCGCCCTGCGGCTGAACATCCCGACCGTTTTCGTCTCCGGCGGCCCGATGGAGGCCGGTAAGACGGTCGCGATCGAGGGAATCGTGCACGAGAAGCTCGACCTCGTCGACGCGATGAGCGCCGCAGCCAACGACGCGGTCACCGACGAGCAGCTGGACACCATCGAGCGGTCGGCCTGCCCGACCTGCGGCTCCTGCTCGGGCATGTTCACCGCCAACTCGATGAACTGCCTGACCGAGGCGATCGGGCTGTCGCTGCCCGGCAACGGCTCAACCCTGGCCACGCACTCGGCCCGCAGGGCCCTCTTCGAGAAGGCCGGCTCCCTGGTCGTCGAGCTGGCCAAGGTCTACTACGAGAAGGACGACGACTCGGTCCTGCCCCGGGCCATCGCCTCCCGCAGCGCGTTCGAGAACGCCGTGGCTCTGGACGTGGCCATGGGTGGCTCGACCAACACCGTCCTGCACCTGCTGGCCGCGGCCCGCGAGGCCGAGCTCGACTTCACCGTGCACGACATCGACGCGATCAGCCGCCGGGTGCCGTGCCTGAGCAAGGTCGCCCCGAACAGCCCGAAGTTCCACATGGAGGACGTGCACCGCGCCGGCGGCATCCCGGCGTTGCTCGGCGAGCTCGACCGCGCGGGGGCCCTGGCCCGCGACGTACGGTCGGTGCACTCACCCGACCTGGACTCCTGGCTGCGGGACTGGGACATCCGCTCCGAGCGCCCGACCCCGGAGGCGCTGGAGCTGTTCCACGCCGCCCCGGGTGGGGTCCGCACGGTCGAGCCCTTCAGCACGTCCAACCGCTGGTCGACCTTGGACACCGACGCGGCCGAGGGTTGCATCCGCTCCCTCGAGCACGCCTACAGCGCGGACGGCGGGCTGGCCATCCTGGTCGGCAACCTGGCGCCGGACGGCTGCGTGGTCAAGACGGCCGGCGTGGACGAGAGCCTGTGGCGGTTCAGCGGGCCGGCCAAGGTCTTCGAGTCCCAGGACGACGCGGTCGAGGCCATCCTGGGCAAGAAGATCGTCGCCGGTGACGTGGTCGTCATTCGCTACGAGGGCCCGCGCGGTGGCCCCGGCATGCAGGAGATGCTCTATCCGACGTCCTTCCTCAAGGGCCGCGGCCTGGGCAAGGCGTGCGCCCTGATCACCGACGGACGCTTCTCCGGCGGGACGTCCGGCCTGAGCGTCGGCCACGTCTCCCCGGAGGCGGCCAGCGGTGGTCTTATCGCCCTGGTCGAGAACGGTGACACCGTCACGTTCGACATCCCGGACCGGTCCGTCCGCCTCGAGGTCGAGGACGCGGAGCTGGCGCGCCGGCGTACGGCCCAGGAGGCCCGGCCCAAGCCGTTCACCCCGGTGGACCGCGTACGCCCGGTCTCGGCCGCACTGCGGGCGTACGCATCGATGGCCACCAGCGCCTCCGACGGCGCCTACCGCCTGGTCCCCGACACCTGGTGACTGCGGTTCTGACCGGCTCCGGCACTCGGAAGCGGTCAGGACCAGATGGCGGCGCGGATCGTCTTCCCCTGGGCGCCCCGGAGCATCTCGGGCGCGGCGGGCCGGCTGACGGCCTGGCCGGCGACGTAGCGCCGGGCCGTCCAGGCCACCGCCGCCGCGTCGATCACGTCGTCCACCCCGGCGCGCGCCAGCCCAGGTCCGAGGTCGGGACCGAGCACGATGCCCTCCGCGGCCAGGGCGGCGAGCCGGACCACCGCCCCGGCCCAGGTCTTCTTGCCCGCCGTCAGCGGGGCGCCGGTCATGGTGGTGAGGGTCAGCTCTGGGTGCGCCTCGATCAGCGGGCAGGGAGTCCGGGCCCAGAAGGCGTCGACCTCGAGGATCTTCTCCCGCAGTCCCCAGGCCTGGCGTGAGAAACCGACCCCCGTCCGCTCGCGGTTGAGCGCCACAGCGGTCGGGTAGTCGTTCAGCTCGAGGGCGGCCCGGACCGGGGTCATGAACAGCGACGAGCCACGGGAGCCCAGGGCGGCCTTGGCGGCCAGGTCCGCTGCCCGGGGCCCGGCGTCGGCGAGTCCGATCGGGATGTCCACGGCCACGCAGGCCGGGGCCCCGTCGGCCGAGGCGGCGGCGACCAGGGCCTCCAGGGTGGGGGCGGCGTAGGCCCGTACCCGGTCCGGGTCGGGTGCGACCCCGACCCAGCCCCCGGGGCAGCCGTCCACGCCCAGCACCCGCGGAGCGTCGGCTGGCGCGTGGTGGGCGTACGGCCGGTCGGCCCGGGGGAACACGTCAGCGGGCGGTCAGCGGGCGGTCAGGACCAGGGGGCCGTCGGGCGTGATGGCGATGGTGTGCTCGGAGTGCGACCCGCGGGAGCCGTCCCGGCTGCGCAGCGTCCAACCGTCGGGGTCGGTGTAGATCTTGTCGGTCTTCTCGCAGAACCAGGGCTCGATGGCGATGACCAGGCCGGGGCGCAGGATCAGACCGCGGCCACGGCGGCCGTCGTTGGGGACGTGCGGATCCCCGTGCATGGTCCGGCCGACCCCGTGGCCACCGAAGTCAGTATTGATCTTGTAGCCCGCCTTGGTCGCGACCCGGGAGATGGCGAAGGAGATGTCGCCGATCTTGTTGCCGGCCTGCGCCGCCTCGATCCCGGCGGCCAGGGCGGCCTCGGTGGTTGCGATCAGGCGCTGGTCGGACTCGGCCGGGGTGCCCACGACCACGCTGATCGCCGAGTCGGAGACCCAGCCGTCCACCGCAACGGCGAAGTCAAGGCTCACCAGGTCGCCGTCGGCCAGCACGTAGTCGTGCGGCAGACCGTGCAGCACCGCGTCGTTGACGGAGGTGCACAGCACCTTGCCGAACGGGCTGGCGCCGAAGGAGGGGTGGTAGTCGATGTAGCAGGAGTCGGCGCCACGGTCGCGGATCATCTGGTGGGCCAGCTCGTCCAGCTCCAGCAGGTTGACCCCGATGTCGGCCTTGGCGACCAGAGCGGTCAGGACCTCGCCCACGAAGCGCCCGGCGGGGCGCATCTGCTCGAGCTCGGCGGGGGTGCGGTATTCGATCACCCGACGATTCTGCCTCACCGGCCCAGGGCCCGCGGGGTCTGTGGGCCCACCCAAGGGGTGAGCAGCGGGTGAGAAGGTGACCCGGGGACCTCACGGAACCCGCTGCCGCGACGTCTACCAGGTGATGATGACCCAGCCGCCCTTCGACCGTGTCGTGACCGAGCACGGACCCACCGTGCTCCGGGTCTGCCGCGCCCTGCTCGACCCGGTCGACGCCGACGACGCGTGGTCGGAGACCTTCCTGGCCGCCCTCCGCGCCTATCCCGGGCTGCCCGCCGAGGCCAACCACCAGGCCTGGCTGGTCACCATCGCCCACCGCAAGGCGATTGACCTGCTGCGCGCCCGGCGCCGCCGGGCAGTTCCGGCGGAGCGTATCGAGGACCTGGGTCGTCCGGCCGACGCCGGTGGTCGGGGGGGCCCGGTCGACGGGCTCGCTCCCGACGACGCGGTCGGGGAGGACCTGCAGGAAGCCCTGCGCGGGCTGAGTCTGAGGCAGCGGCAGGCGGTGGCCTACCACCACCTCGGCGGCTTGCCGTACGCCGAGGTCGCCGCCCTGCTCGGCGGCACCCCCGAGGCCGCCCGCCGGGCCGCCGCCGACGGCATCGCCAAGCTCCGCCGCGAGCTCCGCCCCCAGCCGCGTCCCGACGAAGGAGACACCCCATGACCCGCCGTGAGACGACCGACCTCTCGAACGCCGACCTCGAGAACACCGACCTCTGGGTCGCCGAGCGGCTGCTGCCCGCCGGCCCCGTCCCGGACCTCACCGCCCTGCGCGGCCGGCTGGGCGCCGAGGCCGAGGCCGAGGGGGTCCTCGACGTGGCGTACGCCACGGTCGACACCCCGCTCGGGATCCTGCTGCTGGCCGCGACCCCGCGCGGGCTGGTGCGGGTCGCTTACGAGCGGGAGGGCATCGACGCCGTGCTCGACCGGCTGGCCGCGGGGCTCAGCCCCCGGATCCTCTACGCCCCGGCCCGGCTCGCGGCCGCCGCGGCTCAGCTCCAGGACTACCTGACCGGCCGCCGCCGGAGCTTCGACCTGCCCCTGGACTACGCCCTGTCGAGCGGGTTCTCCGGTGAGGTGCAGGCGGCCCTGCCCGCGATCGGCTACGGCCGGACCCAGACCTACGCCGAGGTGGCCCGGACGGTCGGGCGCCCCACCGCGGTCCGGGCCGTCGGGTCGGCGTGCGCCCGTAACCCGCTGCCGGTGGTCGTGCCCTGCCACCGAGTGCTGCGCAGCGACGGCGGGCTGGGCGGCTACATCGGCGGGCTGGCGGCCAAGCGCGCCCTGCTGGCGCTGGAGTCGGCCGCCTGAGGACCTCCGCGGGAATACCTCCCCCGCGGTTCGCGGTTGAAACGAGGTGAGTATCTCCCGGCTGTCGGTCCTCGACCTCGTCCCCGTACGCCAGCACCAGAGCACCGCGCAGGCCCTCGCGGCCAGCGTCGCGCTCGCCCGGGTCGCCGAGGCAAGCGGGATGTACCGCTACTGGGTCGCCGAGCACCACAACATGGCCGCCGTCGCCTCGACCAACCCGCCCGTCATCATCGGGCTGCTCGCCGCGGCGACGCGGACGATGCGGATCGGCTCCGGCGGGATGATGCTGCCCAACCACGCTCCGCTCGTGGTGGCCGAGCAGTTCGCCCTGCTGGAGGCGGCCTACCCCGGTCGGATCGACCTGGGCATCGGCCGGGCCCCGGGCAGCGACCCGGTCACCAGCTGGGCGCTGCGCCACGGCGGCCCGAGCACTGGTGACGCCGACCGCTTCGAGGAGCACGTCTCCAACCTGATCGCGATGATGGCGCCCGACGGGGTCGGACTGCAGGTCCAGGGCCGCTCGTACGGCCTGAAGGCGACCCCGGGGGCGAACGGCGTCCCCGATGCGTGGCTGCTGGGGTCCTCGGACTACTCCGCCCGTCTTGCGGCCCAGCTCGGGCTGCCGTACGTGTTCGCGCACCACTTCTCCGGCGAGGGCACCGCCCAGGCGCTGCACCTCTACCGCAGCAGCTTCGTCCCCTCGGCCACGCTGTCGGCGCCGCAGACTTTCCTCACCGCCAACGCGGTGGTCGCCGAGACCGCCGAGGAGGCCGAGCGCCTGGTCCGGCCGCAGCTGCTGGCCATGATCGCGCTGCGCACCGGTGGTGCGCTGCTGCCGGGTCTGAGCGTGGAGGAGGCCGAGCGCACCCCGATTGCCGGCGCCCACCAGGCCCTGGCAGCGCAGATGCGCTCCCGCTGGGTCGTTGGGACACCGGCTTCCGCCGCCGCCGACCTCGCGGAGCTGGCCGCGACGTACGAGGTAGACGAGATCATGGTCAACCCGGTCGCCGCCGCCTACGAGGCCGACGCGCTCGACCGCTCGGTCAACCGCGAGACCACCCTGCAGCTGCTCGCCGCGGAGCTGTTCGCGCCGGTCGGCTGACCGCCACCCTGAGAATCGAGCGCCAGTGCCGAGGGCCGACCGCGGCCACGCGTGAGCGGGCGGCTCGGCCGGTCACTGGTGTTCCGTTTTCAGGGTCAGCTCCAGATCCACAACGACCGGGGCGTGGTCGGACGGCAGTTTCCCCTTCCGCGCCTCCCGATCGACGTAGGCGTCGCTGATCTCGACCCCGGCGGCGAGCACGTAGTCGATCCGCATCCCCAGGTCCTGGTGGAAGCGTCCGGCCCGGTAGTCCCAGTAGGTGTAGGGGCGGTCGTTCTTCCCCGGCCGGGCGACCACGTCGGTCAGTCCCCAGTCGACCAGGCCCTCCAGCGCCTCGCGTTCTGGCGGGGTGACGTGGGTCGACCCGGCGAAGGCGGCGATGTCCCAGACGTCGGCGTCGGTTCGAGCGATGTTGAAGTCGCCCATCATTACCTGCGGTGAGGCCGGGTCGAGGTCGGCCAGGGTGGCCCGCAGGGCGGCCAGCCACTCCAGCTTGTAGGGGTACTGCGGGTCCTCGACCGCCCGACCGTTGGGTACGTAGACGCTGGTCACCCGCAGCCCGCCGCAGTCAGCCACCGCGTAGCGCGGCTCGGTCATCCCGGGCAGGGCCGTGGACACCGGGTCCAGACCGACCCGG
This sequence comes from Propionibacteriales bacterium, assembly GCA_038198385.1. Taxonomy (GTDB): domain Bacteria; phylum Actinomycetota; class Actinomycetes; order Propionibacteriales; family Propionibacteriaceae; genus Microlunatus. Next base: position 2,046 of record JBBQAB010000216.1, on the reverse strand, counting down.
GACAAGATGGCCACCCCGGTCCAGCGCCCGTCACCCACGTGCAGGCTCTGGTAGCCGCGCTCGGCCAGCTCGTCGAAGGGGAAGCCCGGGTCGGCGCACTTGGTCTCCTGCAGGGCGGCCACGTCGGGCTGCCGGGTCTCCAGCCAGTCCAGCAGCCGCGGCAGCCGCGCGCCGACCGAGTTCACGTTCCAGGTGGCGATCCTCATCCGCCCATCCTGGCAGCCGACCCACCCGCCCTCGTCCGCCCGGCCGCGCCGAGGCGGGCTCAGGCGGGTCGTGGGGTCGGGCGGTCCCCGGGGCCGGGCGAGGCGGTCGGTCAGGAAAGGGGAGTCGGGCGGGAGGGGCGGGTCAGGCGAGGGTGTCGGCCCGGGCCGGGGTCCGGTTCGGCCCGACGGGGCCGGCGGGCCGGTCCGCCCACGCGCCGAGCCGGTGCATCTGGTCCCGGGTCGCCGGATACAGCTCGCGCCAGATCGGATAGAGCTCGGCGTACGCCGCCTGTCGCTCCGGGTCGGGGCGCACCTCCCGGTCGATCACCGTCCAGTCCGTGTGGGCCGGCACCAGTCCGGTGCCGACGGCGGCGAGCAGGGCCCCGGCCGTAGGAGGCTTCGATCGTCTGCCGCGGGATGAGCTGGGTGCGGCCGGTGATGTCGCTGACGATCGAGGTCCACAGCGGGGAGTGCACCCCGCCGCCGACCGCCACGGCCCGGGTGACCGGGCGGGTCGACTCGTCGAAGAGGTCGAGGATGTGGCGCAGGCTGAAGGCGATCCCCTCGTACGCCGCCCGGAACAGGTGACCGCGGCTGTGTCGCAGGGTCAGGCCGGCCATCACCCCCCGGGCGTGCGGGTCGAAGACCGGGGTCCGCTCCCCGGCCAGGTAGGGCACGACCAGCAGCCCGTCGGAGCCGACCGGGACCTGCGCCACCTCGGTCAGCATGGTCGCGTGGTCCACGTTGCCGGTGATGCCGCGGAGCCAGTTGGTCATGCTCCCCGCGGTGGCGGTGCCGCCCGCCAGCAGGTGGGTTTCGAGCTCCACCCCGGCGGTGGTCCGCAGGCTGGGGTGGGCGTAGTAGTCGGCCAGCACCTGGATGCAGAACATCGTCGAGCCGTACATGATCATCAGGTCGCCGGGGTCGCGCACCCCCACGCTGTACGCCTCGGCGAAGGCGTCGATCGTCCCGGCCACCACCGGGGTGCCGACCGCGAGCCCGGTCTCGGCCGCGGCGCGGGCGTGCACCGTGCCGGCGATCTCGCTCGGCCAGGCCAACCGGGGCAGCCGGATCGGCTCGCAGATCTCCATCGCCCAGTCGTGGTGCCAGCCGAAGCTCGGCACCCGGCGCTGCCCTGGTCCTTCGTGAGCCGGGTCTCCGCGGCCGAGGCCGACGCGATGCGCCGGGCGCTGGCCGCCCTCGAGGCCGCGCAGCCGGACCCGCCGCGGATGGCCCCGCAGTGAGCTCTCGCTCCCGGCTGTGACTGCCCTCGCCCTGTGACCGCCCTCGCCCTCGGGTTGCTGGCACTGGTGTACGCCGGACCCGGCCGCTCTGGGTCGTCCGGTGGCGCTTCCTGCACACCATCCCCCGCGCGGCCGTGGTGCTCTGGCAGGCCGGGGCCGTCGCGGCCCTGGTCTCGGTCCTGGTCTCGGTCCTGGGCGCGGGCGCGGTGGTGGCCGCACCGCTGGTCCGGCACGCCCGGGCGCTCACCCGCCTGACCCCGCTGCAGGTCGCGCTGGACGCCTTCGTGGTCGTCTTCGCCCTCGTCGTGGTCGTCCGCCTCACCTGGTCGCTGGTCACCGTCGCGCGGCTGAGCAGCACCCGCCGCCGCCGTCATCGGTGGCCGTCGACCTGCTCGCGCGGGACGCCACGCTGTCGCTGCCCGGTCTCCGGGTCCTCGCCGAACAGCTGCCGGTCGCCTAGGAGACTCCTGAACAAGGGGAGGTTCTGAGGGCGGGTCAAGCGCCGATGGGGCCGTCTGATGGTCTCGGAGATCGATGATCGGTGGGCATTGCGTTGGCGTCAGGAAGTGGATGAATGCTCTGCGGGGTCCGTCCGG
>JBBQAB010000215.1:0-3099 GCA_038198385.1 Propionibacteriales bacterium | reverse complement strand
TCCAGGAACGCTACCAGCTCGTCGGTCCGGGCCACCACGGAAGCCTCCACCTCGCCAGCGAGGATCTGGCAGACGACGTCGGTCACGTCGCCGAGCCTAGAGGGCCGCCAGCATCCGGTCTCCGGCGGCTTCGGCCAGCCCCGGGGGCGACCATGGGGCGTGCCTGACCGCCTGCCCGAGCCCTACCGCGCGGGGGAGCCCGGCTACCGGCGGGCCTCGCTGGCCCTCTTCGTGGCCGGGGTGGCGGTCTTTGCGCTCCTCTACGCCCCGCAGCCGCTGCTCCCCGAGCTGAGTGCCCGGTTCGCCGTGACCCCCGCGGCCTCGACCCTGTCCATCAGTCTGACCACGTTGGCCCTCGCGGCGGGGCTGCTGGTCGCCGGGCCGGTGTCGGAGCGCTACGGCCGCACCCGGCTGCTCACCGCCAGCCTGGTCCTCGCGACGGTGCTCGGCGCGGCCTGTGCCTTCAGCCCCAGCTGGCCGGTGCTGCTGACGCTGCGCGCGGCAGAGGGCCTGGCCCTGGCCGGTCTACCCGCCGTCGGAGTCGCCTACCTGAGCGAGGAGCTGCATCCCGAGGTCGCCGGCCAGGCCACCGGTCTTTACGTCGGCGGCAACGCGCTGGGCGGGATGGTCGGCCGGCTGCTGGCGGGTGGCCTCGCCGACTTGGGCGGCTGGCGGTGGGCGATCGGCGGCATCGCTGTGCTGGCCGCGGTCTGCACGGTCGTCGTGCTGGTCCTGCTGCCGCCCTCACGCCGTTTTGTGCCCGCCCAACCTGGGTTCGGGGCGGTGACCCGGGCCACCCGGGCCGTCCTGTCGGACCCCGTCCTGCTCGGTCTGTACGCCCTGGCGGCCCTGCTGATGGGGGCCTTCGTCGCCGTCTACAACGCCCTGGCCTTCCGGCTGGCCGCACCCCCGTATGCCCTGAGCACGGCAGTGGCCGCGCTGGTCTTCCTGGTCTACGCGCTGGGCTCGGTGGCGTCGACGGTGGCCGGCCGGGCCGCCGACCGGGTCGGGCGGCGCCGCGTCGTCCCGGTGTGCGTGCTGGTGATGGGGGTCGGGCTGCTCGGCACCGCGGTCTCGCCCTTGGCCGGGGTGGTGGCCGCACTCGCGGTGGTGACAGTCGGGTTCTTCGCCGCCCACGGCGTGGCCAGCGGCTGGGTAACGGCCCGCGCCGCCGCCGGCGGCCGGGCCACGGCCCCGGCCGCCGCCGCGTACCTGGTCGCCTACTACGTGGGCTCCTCGGTTGCGGGCTCGCTGGTCGGACGGGCCTGGAGCGGTCGCGGCTGGATCGGTGTCGAGCTGCTGACCGGCAGCCTGGTGGTGGGTGCGGCCGTCGTCACCGGGTTCCTCTCCCGCAGCCGGAGCCTGCTCCACCGCGGCAACCCGCCCGTCGGCTCCTAGAGAATCGAACAGGTGTTCGATAGAGTCACCTCATGAGTGCCGTGTACGCCCCGCCCGGCTGGCCCGACCGTGTTCGGCCCCCGGGGGCGCCCGACTGGGAGCAGTCGGCCATCGCCTACCTGTTCGACTGCTGCCCGGCGGACTTCCGCGCCTACCGGGTGCTGCGGAACCACCCGGTGGTGCTGGCCCAGTTCGCCTCCCGCTTCGTCGACGGGCAGTACCACTCCGTCCAGGAGGGGCTGGCTGAGGTACGGACCAGCCTGAGCAGCTATGTCGGGGCCCCGGTGGTGGAGGCGGCTGCGCAGGCCTGGCTCGAGCAGAGTGCCCAGCTGACCCGAACCCGGCGGGCGGTGGCGCTGGTCGCCGACGCGCTGCGCGGGCGGGTCTTCGTGGCGAAGCTGTGAGGCGACCGCTGCAGGAGGCCCGGCGGTGGGGCCCGGCCCACGGCACCCCCGCCCGGAGGTGCACGTTTGTGAGACAGGCCACGGATCCCGGCGGCGTTGGGCTGCACCTGCCCGGCCGGGTCGTTGCGGCCACGTAAACTGCGGACATGTCGCCCGCCCCCTCCGGCTCGGCCGGTTCCCACGGACTGCTGAGCACCGTCCGCAGCCCTCAGGACCTCCGCGTGATGTCCGCGGACCAGCTGGTCCAGCTGAGCCAGGAGATCCGCTCCTTCCTGATCCAGCAGGTCAGCCAGACCGGGGGACACCTGGGTCCCAACCTCGGGGTCGTCGAGCTCACCATTGCCGTGCACCGGGTCTTCGACTCGCCCAGCGACCCGGTGGTCTTCGACACCGGGCACCAGAGCTATGTGCACAAGATGCTGACCGGCCGGCAGGACCGGTTCCCGACCCTGCGTCAGCGCGACGGTCTGTCGGGCTACCCGAGCCGGGCCGAGTCCACGCACGACTGGGTCGAGAACTCCCACGCCAGCACCGCCCTGTCCTACGCCGACGGGCTGGCCAAGGCGATCCGGCAGCAGGGCCGCCCGGGCACGGTGCTGGCCTTCGTCGGTGACGGCTCGCTGACCGGGGGCATGGCCTGGGAGGCCCTGAACAACATCGCCGCCTCCGACGACCTGCCGCTGGTCATCCTGGTCAATGACAACGGTCGCTCTTACACCCCCACCGTCGGCGGTCTCGCCAAGCACCTGTCGGCGCTGCGGACGAACCCCCGCTACGAGCAGCTGCTCGACGTGGTCAAGCGCGGCGTGAGCCGGGCGCCCCTGGTCGGCGGCACGGCGTACGACATCCTGCACGGCATCAAGAGCGGGCTGAAGGACGTGCTGGCTCCGCAGGGGATGTTCGCGGACCTGGGCCTGAAGTACGTCGGCCCCATCGACGGCCACGACATCGAGGCGGTCGAGCACGCACTGAGCCAGGCCCGGCAGTTCGGGGGGCCGGTACTGGTGCACTGCCTGACCAACAAGGGCAACGGCTTCAAGGCGGCCGAGGACCACGAGGAGGACCGCTTCCACGCGGTCGGCAAGATCGACGCCATCACTGGCCAGGCGCTGGGCGCGAGCGGCGGGGTGAGCTGGACCAGCGTGTTCGCCGACGAGATCGTGCGGCTCGGCGGGCTGGACGAGAGGATCGTGGCCATCACGGCCGCCATGACCTACCCGACCGGGCTGCACCGGTTCGAGGCGGCGTTCCCGCAGCGCTGCTTCGACGTCGGGATCGCCGAGCAGCACGCGGTCAC
>JBBQAB010000214.1:0-2291 GCA_038198385.1 Propionibacteriales bacterium | reverse complement strand
CCACTTCGCCGTCGCGGACGTAGGCGATCGAGATGCACCAGGTGCGCAGCCCGCTGACGAAGGGCTGGGTGCCGTCGATGGGGTCGACGACCCAGATCCCGGTGCTCTGGGCGACCTCGGTGTAGCCCGACTCCTCGCCCAGGAACGCGTCCTCCGGGTAGGCCTCGGCCAGCCGGCTCTTGATCAGCTGCTCCACCGCGAGGTCGGCCTCGGAGACCATGTCCTGGGGCCCTTGCTCGTCACGGTCAGGCTGGACACCCGGTCGAAGTAGTCAAGAGCAAGGGCTCCGGCGTCGGTGATGAGCTGCTGGCCGAAGGCGAAGCGCTCGAGGTCGTGGGTCTGCATCAGGTCATTCTTTCCAGAGCCAGGCGGCGCCGCGTACGCCGGAGGAGTCGCCGTGAGCGGCACGCGAGATCGGGGTGTAGAAGCAGGGCGAGAAGGTCTCGGTCGCCAACGGGCGGGCAGGTCGTCGTAGAGCTCGTCGACGTTGGACATCCCGCCGCCCATCACGAACACGTCGGGGTCCAGGGCGTTGACCACCAGATCCAGGCCGCGGGCCACCCGGTCGACGTAGCGGTTCCAGACCAACCGCGCCAGCCGGTCGACCGAGCCGGGGATGCCGACTCCGACCGTGCCCGTGGTGCCGGCGGCCTGCTCGACCTGGGTCACCAGGTCGGCCACGATCCGCAGGCAGCCGGCGTAGTCCGACCGCGGGGTGTCCTGCCGGATCCGAGCCAGGGTCGTCCCGTCCTCGGTGAGGGTGACAGCCTCGATCTTGCTGCCGCCCCAGTCGACGCCGACGTACACGGGCGGGGAGTCCGGAGCCGGTTCGATCGCGCGCTGGGTGCTCGTCCCCGTGGTCAGGAGCGAGGATGCGGTGGGTGAGGTCATGGGTCCTCCGGTTCGCCGAGCAGGGCTCGACGGGGTGCTGATCCCGCATATCTTATGCAGTGCCGAATGAATATGCACCTGCCGCGACAGGGCGGACCGGCAGTTCGGCGTGACGAGGACCCTCTCGCTCACCGGACTGACGCTGCACGGCAGGGGCGGCGACGGACGAGAGCGTTGGGGCCATGTCCAAGGTCCTGATCTCCCTTCCGGTCGGCCAGCGTGTCGGCATCGCCTTCTCCGGCGGCCTCGACACCTCCGTCGCCGTCGCCTGGATGTGCGACGGGGGAGCCTTCCCGTATGCCTACACCGCTGACCTGGGGCAGTACGACGAGCCGGACCTCTCCGACGTGCCCGACCGGGCCCGCCTCTACGGCGCGGAAAAGGCCGAGGTCGTGGACTGCCGCGCCGCGCTGGTCCAGGAGGGTCTCGCCGCGCTGGCCTGTGGGGCGTTCCACATCCGGTCCGCCGGACAGGCCTACTACAACACCACCCCGCTGGGCCGGGCGGTGACCGGCACCCTGCTGGTCCGCGCCATGGTCGTCGACGAGGTCTCCATCTGGGGTGACGGGTCGACCTTCAAGGGCAACGACATCGAGCGGTTCTACCGCTACGGCCTCCTGGCCAACCCGGGGCTGCGCATCTACAAGCCGTGGCTGGACGAGCAGTTCGTCGAGCAGCTCGGCGGGCGCACCGAGATGTCGGAGTGGCTGGTCGAGCACGGGCTGCCCTACCGGGACTCGGTGGAGAAGGCCTACTCCACCGACGCCAACATCTGGGGCGCCACCCACGAGGCCAAGCGGCTGGAGCACCTCGACGTCTCGCTGGAGCTGGTCAAGCCCATCATGGGCGTGGCCTTCTGGGACCCCGAGGTCGCCGTGGCCACCGAGGAGGTCCGGGTCAGCTTCGAGGGCGGGCACCCGGTCGCCATCAACGGCGAGACCTTCGACTCCGACGTCGACCTGGTGATGGCGGCCAACACTGTTGGCGGCCGGCACGGGCTCGGCATGTCGGACCAGATCGAGAACCGCATCATCGAGGCCAAGAGCCGCGGCGTCTACGAGGCGCCGGGGATGGCGCTGCTGGCCATCGCGTACGAGCGGCTCGTCAACGCCATCCACAACGAGGACACCATCGCGGCCTACCACAACGAGGGCCGCCGGCTGGGGCGGCTGCTCTACGAGGGCCGCTGGCTGGACCCGCAGGCACTGATGCTGCGCGAGTCGCTCCAGCGCTGGGTCGCCTCGCTCGTCACCGGTGAGGTGACGCTGCGGCTGCGGCGCGGTCAGGACTACACGATCCTGGATACCAGTGGCCCGCGGCTCAGCTACCACCCGGAGCGGCTGTCGATGGAGCGCACCCAGGGAGCCGCCTTCGGCCCGACCGACCGGATCGGCCAGCTG
>JBBQAB010000213.1:0-2331 GCA_038198385.1 Propionibacteriales bacterium | reverse complement strand
CTGCGGCACGACGCCGCTCGCCTCATCCGCGACTCGGCGCCCGCACACCATTACGTCATCGTCTCCGACGAGAACGTCGCGCCCCTTTACGCCGGTCCGCTCCACGATGCGCTCGGCGGCGGAGTGGGCGTAGGGGGAGACCTTGTCGGCGGCGGCACCGATTCCGGCGGCCGCGGCGGCCGCGAGGGGACCGACCTTGTCGGTGGCGGTCTGGGCGAGGTCGGTGGCGGCCGGGACAATCGCGTTGCGGGCGGCGTCGACGCGGCCGGAAATCTTCTTCACGTTTCCTCCGTGGTGGGTCTTGACGCTCCGCTGCGGAGCAACCTCCACCGTATCGTTCGTTCCCGCCCCGTGCGGAGACGGGCGTCCCAATAGCCGGTGCCGGCGGCACGGCCGGGCTGTGCGGTTGGCCCGGTCTGCGAGGATGGTTGCCGAAACGACCAGCCCACCGGGTCCTCGAAAACGGACCCCAGCGAGAGAAAGGTGCCATCGACGTGGCGCAGCAGAAGGCAACCCTCCACACCAACCATGGCGACATCGTGATCGACCTGTTCGCCGACCACGCTCCCAAGACCGTGGCCAACTTCGTCGGTCTCGCGACCGGCACCAAGGAGTACGCCGACCCCAAGACCGGCGCCACCACCACCGGCAACTTCTACGACGGGGTCGTGTTCCACCGCGTCATCGACAGCTTCATGATCCAGGGCGGTGACCCCCTGGGCACCGGCACCGGCGGTCCGGGCTACCAGTTCGGGGACGAGTTCCACCCCGACCTGGCCTTCAACAAGCCCTACCTGCTGGCCATGGCCAACGCCGGCCCCGGCACCAACGGCTCGCAGTTCTTCATCACGGTGGGTCCGACGCCTCACCTGAACCGTCGTCACACCATCTTCGGTGAGGTCGCCGACGACAGCAGCCGCGCGGTGGTCGACAAGATCGCCAAGGTCAAGGTCGGTCGGGGCGACCGTCCGGTCGACGAGGTCGTCATCAACTCGGTGTCGGTCGACAACGGCGACACCTCGGCGTGAGCCAGCCTCCCGCGGGCCCGGAGTTCTCACCTCCGGGCTTCGTGGGGTGCTACAAGCACCCCGAGCGGATGACCGGCATCGCCTGCCAGCGGTGTCGTCGTCCCATCTGCGGTGAGTGCATGAACTCCGCGTCGGTCGGTTTCCACTGCTCGCGCTGCGTCGGCCTCGGACGCACGACCGCCCGAGCCCCGCGCACCCGGTTCGGGGCCTCCCTCAGCCCCGGCGGAACTCCTGCGACCAAGGCGCTGATGGGTGTCCTGGTCGGGGTCTGGCTGCTGGACCTGGTCTCCCGTCGCTCTTTGGCCACGGGGCTGCTGGCGATGTCGAACGACGCGGTCTACGGCGGCCAGTTCTGGCGTCTGGTCACCGCGTCGCTGACCTCGGGCCGGCTTTTCGGTCTCCTGATGAACCTGCTGGTGCTCTGGCTGGCTGGCCGGGCCATCGAGTCCGAGCTCGGACCGTGGCGTTTCGTCATCCTCTATCTGGCGGCGGGGCTCGGCGGCACGACCCTGTTCTTCGTCCTGGCGCCCTACTCGGCGGCGGCACTGGGGGCCACGGCCGCCATCATCGGGCTGCTGGCGGCGAACGCGATCGGCAAGCGGAAGACGGGGGAGGACATCCGGCCCGATATCGGCCTTTTGCTGCTAATCGTGCTTTACAGCGTCCTGATCGGCTTCAGCAACCTCGGCTGGCTGATGTTGATCGGTGGGATTGTGGCCGGCGGGATCGTGGGGTACGTCCTGGCCTACGCTCCGCGCCGAAACCGCAGCACCATCCAGGTGGTCGGACTACTCGGCATGGTGCTGCTCTGCCTGGCCGGCGTCGCCGCCAAGCTTGTCCTCACTCTGTGAGGTCTTCGGGGGCTCCGAGACTTTCGGGTTCGGGGGACTTTCGGGTCCAGGACCACGGGCTCCCGGAGTGCCGTACTTCTGGGCTGTCCAGCACGGTCGTGGCGAATTGAGTCGGTGACGCCCGGGGCAGGTCGGGTCCGCTCGCGATACCGGGGCGGACCCGACCCGGCCTCAGTGCCGTGAAGCAGAGGGGACCGGCACCGGATGCAGCGGGGCTGCCGGGTGAGCCACCAGCTCAGGATGACCGCCACCAGCAGCAGGACGGCCAGCACGACGGCCACCGTCCGCGCCGGAACGGCTCGGCGTCGGCCGACATCTGGCGTAGCCCCACTGAAGACCCCCGCCGTGTCCACCCCCGCCGTGTCCCCTCCCGCTGTGTCCCCTCCCGCTGTGTCCCCTCCCGCTGTGTCCCCTCCCGCTGTGTCCCCTCCCGCTGTGTCCCCTCCCGCTGT
>JBBQAB010000212.1:0-3247 GCA_038198385.1 Propionibacteriales bacterium | reverse complement strand
TTGCCAGAACCGGAGGGGCCGACCACGGCCACCGTCTCGCCCCGCGCAACCGTCAGGGAGACCCCCCGCAACGCCAGAGTTTCCTCCTCCCCGGCCCGGAAGAACCGGTACAACTGGTGCGCGGCCAGGGCCGGTTCCCGATCGTTCGCGTCGATGCCCATCACTGCCACGCAACCGAGTCGGACACACTGCGCCACGGGTCGACGTTGTCGGCGTTGGTCGGCCCGGACAGGGTCAGGTCGAGCCGCTGCCCGTTGCGGTAGTAGATGTAGCGCTCGAACGCGTCCCGCACGACCTTGCCGGTGACCGGATCCTGGGTTGAATCGCCCTGGTACGTCACCAGCACGACCTTCCCAGCACTTCGCGTGGTCGTGGTCACCTTGTCGAGGGCGAACTTCGGCACCGACGCCTGCAGCTTCGGGACGAGGTCCTGTTTCACCGATGCGTCCGTCGGCGCCGCGCTCTTGCTGGCCGTCACCTCGATCCGGTTGAGCTTGTCACTGAAGACGGTGGTGGTCGCCGCCGCTGACTGCGACCATCCTTCGGGCACCTTCACCGACACCGGGGCGCCCGGCACGCTGAACGCCACGAAGGCCTGGTCGTCGGGAATATCGCCAGGCGGGTTTGATTCGGTCGTCACCGCGCTGGGTGCTGGCCGTGATGTGGCGCCCGCCGAAACCGTGGGCGCGGCGGCGCTGGGTTGCGGGCTCGCGCCCGTGCTGCCACACCCAGCCAGGGTGGCGCTCAGCACGAGCAGGGTCACCCCAGCCCAGAGCCGTGGTGATCGCGTACGAGTGGATCTCATCGGTCCTCCTGCAGGAACTCGGGAACACTGCCAACAACGCTAGGAAGCGGAGCGTTAACGGGTCCCCAGCTCCGGGTTAGAGGACGGCAAAAGATCGAGCGGCTCCCCGCCGTGGGCACCGTGGTGGGGCGCAGCGCAGCGCCGAGCGGTCACAATGAGCTGTGCGGGAACAGATTGTGCGGGTAGCGCTGACGGCCGTGGCCGTTGCGCTCCTCCTGTTCGCGGTCCCGCTGGGAGTCCTGGTCCACAACACTCTGTTCACTGAGGAAAAGCTGGAGCTGGAGCGGGCCGCGCTGCGTGCAGCCCTGCAGGTCGGGCCAGACTTTGCGACGGGGGACCCCGTGGAGCTTCCCCCCGACCAGGCCATGACCGTCGGTGTCTATGACTCGCAGTTCCGGCTGCGGGCGGGCCGGGGTCCAGGAGTTTCCGGCGTGGTCGTCCGGCGGGCTGCGACCGGGACGGTCGCGGACGGCACGCTTGGGGACGAGCTGGTGGTTGCCGTGCCGATCACGTCCGCCGAACAGGTCATCGGAGTCGTACGGGCCTCGGCGGCGACCTCGGTCACCTGGGCCCGTGTCATCGTGGCCTGGCTGGTGCTCGCCGGACTGGCGACCGCGGCGCTCATGGCGGCCGTGCTGGTCGCGCGTCGGCAGGCGCGTCATCTGAGCACCCCTCTCGAACAGCTCGCGCGTACCTCCCAGCAGGTCGCCGACGGCGATCTCACGGCTCGGGCGCAGCCCCACCCGATCGTGGAGATCAACAGGGTCGCGACGGCCCAGAACGCCATGGTCGACCAACTCACGGCGCTACTCGAACGGGAACGTACCTTCGGCGCCGACGCCTCCCACCAGCTGCGCACCCCGCTCACCGGCCTCAGGCTTGGGCTTGACCAAGCCCTACGCCAGTCCCGTCAACCGGGCTTCGACCCCGGACCCGTCCTGCAGGACGCCGCCCGCCAGGCCGACCAGCTGGAGCGCACCGTAAAGGATCTCCTCCAGATCATCCGCAACCAACCTAGCGTTGGGGCGACCGTTGGCTCCACGCCGATACCTGTCGCGTTGGCGGAAGCGGAAACACGGTGGCACGGGCCTCTCGCTGCCCAGGGACGTCGACTCGTCGTCACCGTTGACCCGGAAGTCGCGGCCTCCCGGGTCCCCGGACGTGCGGTCCATCAGATCCTGGACATCCTGCTCGACAACGCCTCCCGCCATGGGGAAGGCCGCGTCACGATGCACGGCCGAGGGCTCGCCGACACGATCGTCATCGACGTCCAGGACGAGGGCAACCTCGAGGGCGTCGCTGCAGACCTGTTCGCACGACGACCACCCCGTGCTGGGCATAACATCGGCCTGCCCCTCGCCCGCTCCCTGGCCGAAGCATCCGGCGGTCGGCTGCGGCTCAGCGAACCCAATCCGACCCGGTTCAGCCTCCTTCTTCCCGGGGCAGACGCGGACGTGGCTTCGTCTTCCGCTCCCGCCTTGTGAACCGGGCGGGCGGGCTGCCCGGTGTGCCGGTGCCCATGCGCTCGGTTTGACACAGGGTGTGAGACCGGAGGCAGCTTTTGGTTGACGTCGACGACCTGGTCTACCGCCGAGCCTGCCGGCCCGCCTCTCACGCACCATCGACACCCGCGGCATGGAGAGGTCAGGGGTTCGAATCCCCTCAGCTCCACCAGAGAACTCGTAGGTCGAAGGCCCTTCCCACTCACCGGAACACCGGCCTGCGCGGCACTCGCCTTGAAGAGCCGGTGGAAGCTAGGGGAGCGTGGAGGGTGTGGGGTGGCTCGGCGTGCACCTCGGTGCCACCTGCACTTTTGTGCGGCTGATGCTTGAGCTGCTCGTCCTGGAAGTGGGTTCGGCGAACGGTCCTTCCTGCGCTTGGGTCGGCAGTCGGTTGCTCTTTATCGAGAACGGCTCGAATCGCGGCCCGCGTGTGCTTCTATGACCTGACTTGCGCCATTTAGTGCGCAGTCGCGGCGCGGAGTTTGGTGAGCGCGTCGAGGGTGTCGGCTGGGATTGGGTCGGCTGCGGTGATGGTCTGGTCGCCGGCCTTGATGGTGATGGTGCGGCAGGGGCGCAGTGCCTTGACGAACCGCGCGATGCTCCAGCCGGTGGCTTGCTCGACGATTCGGGCGACCGCGAGGGCGGCCATCACGATGCTCAGATGGGCTTCGATCGAGTCGCGTTTGTGGTGGTAGATCGGCCGGGCCCGCAGGTCGGTCTTGGACATGCGGAAGCTCTTCTCGACCTGCCACAGCTGGTGGTAGGCGCCCATCACGAACTCCGGTGTCGGCTCCGCCAGGTTGGTCACGTAACCCTTCAGCCCGGCCAGGGCACGGGTCTTGGCTTCGAGGTCACGGTTGACCGCCTTCTTGGCGCCGGTGAGTTGGACGAACCGGTTCCGCTTGACCGCGGTCTTCCCGGCGACGGCCTGCTCGGCCTT
>JBBQAB010000211.1:0-4125 GCA_038198385.1 Propionibacteriales bacterium | reverse complement strand
CTGATGACCTCGTCCCAGACTTTCGAGCCGGGGGGTATATCGATGACGTTCTCCTCCTGGCCTGGGTGTTCGGCGTCGCCACGAATGAACTCAAGCGATACGTGGCCGACGAACCCGAAGACTCAGGAACGGCATCCTTGAAACCCATGCCCTGACCGGACTTCCGCAGCTGGTAGGCATTTTCGGGGGATGCTGATCGTGTTTGTGCTGGTCAACGGCTCGGCATGACCGCGGGAACCTGAAATCGTGTAGGCACACGAGGCTGCGCGTGTCGCTCGATGAGCAAGCATGAGCTGTGGTGTGCTGTAGGCATGTACTTGCGGCAGACACGGCGCACGAACCGGGACGGGTCGGTGGTGTCCTATCTGCAGCTGGCGCACAACGAACGCCACCCGGTGACTGGGGCACCGACGGCGAAGGTGATCCACAACTTCGGCCGCGCGGACCAGGTCGACCGGGAGGCGCTGTCCCGGTTGGTCGCCTCGATCTCACGGTTGCTCACCCCGGAGCAGGGCGCCCCCGCGGTCGCCGGCACCGGCGAGGTGCAGGTCCTGGACTCCCGACGCCTCGGTGGAGCGTGGACGCTGGACCAGCTCTGGCAGCGGCTCGGGATCGGTGCCGCGATCCGCCGCGTCGCGGCCGGTCGACGCCTGGACGGGAACATGGTGGAGCGGGTCCTGTTCGCCCTCGTCGCGCAACGCGCGTTGGAGCCCGGCAGCAAGCTGGCCGCCACGGGCTGGGTCGAGCAGCGGGTCGCCATCGACCACTGTCCGGGGTTCAGTGACGATGCGGCCTACCGGGGGATGGACTTCCTGCTCGAGGCGCTGCCCGAGATCGCGAGTGAGATCTTCTCCTCGGTCGCGCACCTGCTCAACCTCGACCTGGACCTGGTCTTCGTCGACACGACCAGCACGTACTGGGAGACCGAGGCCCCGGACCTGCTCCCTGAACTGCAGGACGAGAACGGTGCGGGCGAGGCGGTGAACCCGGCCGAGTCCGGCCGGCGCGCGTTCGGGCACTCGAAGGACTTCCGGGGTGATCTGCCGCAGGTGGTGATCGCGATGGCCGTGACCCGCGACGGGGTCCCGATCCGGTGCTGGACCTTCCCCGGCAGCGAGAACGACCAGGCGATCATCCGCACCGTCAAGGACGACCTCGGCGGGTGGAACCTGCGCCGGCTGGTGTGGGTCGCGGACCGCGGGTTCGCCTCGACCGGGAACCGGGCCTACCTGACCAAGGGCGGCGGGCACTACATCCACGCCGAGAAGCTGCGCCACACCAACCTCGAGGCCGCCGCCGCTCTCGCCCGCCCGGGCCGGTACAAGACCGTCGCCGGGAACCTGCGGGTCAAGGAAGTGCACGTCGGGCCCGGCGGCGCCGGTGACGGCGAGGACGGGGCCCGCACGCAACGGTTCGTGGTGTGCCACAACCCCGAGCAGGCCGAGCGGGACGCAGCCGTCCGGACCAACCTGATCGCCCACCTGACCGGCCTGATCGCCGGCTCTGACACCTGGACGCCCGCGCGGCGTTCGGAGCTCGTCGGGTCCCTGAAAGCCAAACCCGGGCTGCGTCGCTACCTGCGCGCCACCAAGACCGGCCTGCTGCGCATCGACGCGGCCACCGCGAAACGTGAGGTGCACCTGGACGGCAAGTGGCTGCTACGCACCTCCGACCTGACCCTGACCCCCGAGGACCTGGCCGCCGCGTACAAGCAGCTCCTCGCCGTAGAACGCGGTTGGCGCGACATGAAGTCCACCCTGGGGCTGCGCCCGGTGTACCACTACCGCGAGGACCGGATCCGCGCCCACGTGCAGCTGTGCTGGCTCGCGCTGTTACTGATCCGCGTCATCGAGAACGCCACCGGGCACACCTGGCGCAACCTGGCCCACGAGCTGGACCGGATGCACCTGGTCACCCTGGCCACCGAGCACGGCACCGTTGCGCAACGCTCAACCAGCACGCCCGGGCAGAAGCAGATCCTCGCCAAGCTGGACCTGCCCGAACCGCCCCGGCTCTTCGACTTCACCATCACCACCGAGTAGACACCGCCCCCGCCCCCGGCCCGTCCCGTGGACCCGTGTAGTAACACGACCCTCCCGCGTCCAAAACCACGTTTACGCAGGTCAAGCCACAGATCCCAGCGGATCGTGTGCCCATCATCTGCGGAAGTCCGGTCAGGTCGTGGCTGGCGAGGGTGGCCCGCAGGTGCTGGTGAACAGCGTCTTCCAGCCGGTCTGCCAGGGCCAGTGCTGGGGCAGGTGCAGGGTCAGCTTGCGGGCGGAGCGGGCCAGCCGGGCGGGGACGACGATCAGGTGTCGGCGGATGGTGGCTGTGGTCGCGGTGGCGTGGAACGTGGAGGCGGTCGCGCCGATGGCGCGGGTCAGGTTGAACGTCATCGCGGCGAGCACCAGCCAGGCACTGTTGGCGGCGAACGATCCGGAGGGTAGGTGAGCTAAGGGCCCGGCGCGTAGGTCGGCGTGGACCTGTTCGATGACCGCGTGGGCGCGGTGAGCCTGTTCGGCCTGCAGGGTCGGTAGCGGGGTGTCGGTGAACACGGCGTGGTGGCGGTGAGTGGCGAACAGTTCGCCTTGGCCGGCCGGGACACTCCTGGGGTTGAGGCGTACGACGCGGCGCACGATGAGGCGGCCGTGGATGTGGTCGGCCTGCTTGCGGGAGGTGAACGCAGTGAACGGGACCTCGGCCACTTCCGCGTCGGAGACCAGTCGGTGTTCCTGCTCGTCCCAGATCGCGTTCGGGTACTGGATCGGGGTCCACGCCGACTCGGGGATGGCCGAGATCGCTGTGACCACGGTGGCGTTCATCCGCGCGGTGACGCTGAACCGGGCGCCGCCGCGGCGGGCGGCGGCGATCACGTCGTGGCTGTAGTAGGCCGAGTCGGCGCGCAGGATGACCAGCCCGGCACCGGTGCGGCCCTTGGTGATGGTCTTGGTGGTGGCCAGGGCGTCGGCGATCAGCCGGGCCGCGCCGCGAGCGGAGTTGGTGTTGCCCTTGCGCAGCCGGGTCGCGGCGATCACCGGTGCCGACAAGGGGGTGGTGATGGTCGCGATGAGCGCGTTCAGGCCCTTGACGCCGGTGTAGCCGTACCCGGTGCCTTGTTTCTGGTAGCCGTGGGTGGCCTTGATCGTGTCATCGACATCGAGGTAGAGCACCTGTTCGGCGCCGGGCAGGATCGGGGCGTCCTGGGCCAGCGCGGTCAGGAACCGGGCAGCGACCGCGTCGAGCTGGCGGACGTGGCCGAAGGTGAAGGTGCGCAGGAAGATCCCCAGTGTCGAGGGGGCCCGGACGCCGGTGAACAGCCGGTCCATCCCGCCGTGTCGCAGCAGGTCCATGTCATCGATGGAGTCGGCCCCGGCCAGCATCCCGCCGATCAGGGCCGGGACCTTCAGGTACGCGTTCGCGGCGCCTTCACCGGTCAGGGACAGGTGCTGGTCGACCAGGTCGGCCAGTCCGGCGCGGTGGGCCAACGCCATCGCCGGGGCGAGGCCGGCGCAGGACACGAGGTTCGGGTCATCGAAGGTCGCGGACAGGTCCGGGTAATCGTGAGAGACTCGCATCCAGCGAATGGCCCTTCTGTGGGGGTTGAACTGTGCCCTGGTAAGCCCAATTCTCCCTTGTCAGAAGGGCATTCGCGTGTCACGACTCGCACAGCGACCAACTTCACCCGTGGATCCGGGCTGAGGCCCGCTGGTCTCATTAGGAGTCCTGGGGATGTCCCCGCGCACCGGCTTCCGACAGCGCGCCTGCGCACACCCGCCCAGATTGACGCGTCACGACTCCCTCCTGTCGCCCTCTGCTGCGTGTCTTGGGAGAGGGTTAGCCAAAGCCCCCCGCGCAAACTCGAATCGCCCCGTAGTTACGGCCCAACAGGCCTACGAGGGCTTGCCCAGTGATACCGGTTCTAGACTCCGAGAAGTTCGTGCTGGAGAGAAACATCAGATAGCAAGTGATCGGTCTTGAGGCTCTGCACGATTCGCCCCTTGTCCATGACGTATGCGGTGTCGGCCACGGAGGCAGCGAACTCGAGATTCTGTTCGACAATCACCACTGTGATGTTTCGGCGCTGATTGATGTCTTTGATTTCCTGGGCGATCTGCTGCACGATCG
>JBBQAB010000210.1:0-4400 GCA_038198385.1 Propionibacteriales bacterium | reverse complement strand
TGGTGCTGTCGGCCTCCAGCGTGTACGCCTTCCAGACCCGGGGCGGCGACGCGTACTACTTCGTGAAGCGCCAGGCCGTGTTCGCGGTTGTCGGCATCGTCGGGGCCTTCATCATCATGAAGATGTCACCGGCCCGGCTCCGCACACTCAGCTGGTTCGCCGTCGCCCTGGCGGCGATCCTGCTGATCGCGACGTACACGCCGCTCGGGCAGGTCATCAACGGCAACCGGAACTGGCTCCGGCTGGGCTCGCGCGCGCTGGTCATCCAGCCCGCCGAGTTCGCCAAGCTGGCCATGATCCTGTGGGCGGCGGACCTGCTCGCCCGCAAGCAGCGGCTGCTCGACCAGCCGAAGCACCTGCTCGTGCCGCTGCTGCCCGTCACCGGTCTGCTCATCCTGCTCGTGGTCTTCCAGGGCGACGCCGGGACGGCGGTGGTGATGGCCTCGATCATGGCCGGGATGCTGTGGATCGTGGGCGCCCCCCTCCGGGTGCTCGGCGCCCTGGCGAGCCTCGGGGTGACCGGGCTCATCGCCCTCTTCGTGTCCAGCCCCAACCGGATGCGACGGCTAGCGGCCTACCTCGACCCGGTCGCCCGACAGGACGGGGCCAACGACCAGTCCCAGGCGGGGATGTATGCGATCGCCACCGGCAGCTGGTGGGGAGTGGGGCTCGGGGCCAGCCGGCAGAAGTGGGGGAGCCTCCCGGAGGCGCACACCGACTTCATCTTCGCCGTCACGGCCGAGGAGCTGGGCTTCTTCGGCAGCCTGATGGTGCTCGCGCTCTTCCTGGTCCTGGGCTACGCGGGGATCCGGATCGCCAGCCGGTCCGACGACCCGTTCGCCCGCTACGCCGCCGGCGGGGTGACGGCGTGGTTCATGTTCCAGGCCCTGATCAACCTGGCCGTCGTGCTGCGGCTCGTCCCCATCGCCGGTGTCCCGCTGCCCCTGGTCTCCTACGGTGGCTCGGCCCTGCTGGCCAACCTGCTGGCGGTCGGGGTACTGCTCTCCTGCGCACGTCGGGAGCCGGCCGCCCGTCGGCTGCTGGCCAGGAAGTCCCCCTCGACCCGGCCGCGGATGACCGCGATCGTGTCCCGCCGGTCGCGGGCCCGCCGATGAGCCCCCGCATGGATTCACAGCCTGACCCCGGTCCCGAGGACCGGCCCGGTCCCGGACGGCGACCGGTCTCGGTGGTCCTGGCCGGCGGGGGTACGGCTGGCCACACCTCACCGTTGGTCGCCACCGCCCAAGAGATCACCCGGCTGCGTCCCGACGCCCGGGTCACCGCGGTCGGTACGGCCCGGGGCCTGGAGGTCACCGTGGTGCCGGCAGCCGGTCTCACCCTCGAGCTGGTGCCCCCCGTTCCGCTGCCCCGGCGGCCGAGTGTGGACCTGGCTCTGGTCGGACCCCGGCTGGCCCGCTCGGTGGCCGCTGCGGTCGAGATCCTGCGCCGGACCGAGGCTGACGTCGTGCTGGGCTTCGGCGGCTACGTCTCCACCCCGGTCTATCTGGCCGCCCGCCGGCTGGGGGTGCCGATCCTGCTGCACGAGCAGAACGCCCTGCCCGGACTGGCGAACAAGCTCGCGGCCCGGCTGACGCGGCACGTCTACACCTCCTTCCCGGACACGCCCCTGCCGCACGCCCGCTACATCGGTCTGCCGCTGCGCCGCGCGATCACCGACCTGGACCGGACGGACGCCGCCCCTGCGGCCCGGCTCGGCTTCGGTCTCGACCCGGACCGGCCCACGTTGCTGGTCAGTGGCGGCTCGCAGGGTGCGATGAGCATCAACCGTGCCGTCCTCGGCGCCCGGTCGTCGCTGCTGGCCCGGGGAGTCCAGGTCCTGCACGTGCTCGGGCCGAAGAACCTGACCGAGGAGACCGTCACCTCGACCGACCCGGTGACGGGGGCCAGCTACCGGCCGGTCGCCTTCGTGGAGCAGATGGAGCAGGCGTACGCCGCGGCGGACCTGATGCTGGGGCGCTGCGGGGCCAGCACCGTCCTGGAGACCGCGGCCCTGGGTCTGCCCGCGGTCTTCGTGCCCTACCCGCACGGCAACGGCGAGCAGGCGCGGAACGCCGAGGTGGTGGTCCAGGCCGGCGGCGGGCTGCTGCTCGCCGACGCCGACTGCACCCCCGACTGGGTGGCCCGGGAGGTCGACGCCCTGTTCGACGACCCTGTACGCCTGCCGGCCATGACCGCGGCCCTGCACGGGGTGGCCAAGACCGACGCAGCGGCCGTGCTCGCCTGGGCGACACTGGGGGCCACCGAACCCATGGAGGGGAAGCGCTGATGGCACTGATCGACCCGGTCGAGCTGACCAAGCCGAGCGAGCTGGGGCCGGTGCACTTCATCGCCGTCGGGGGGTCGGGGATGAACGGCATCGCCACCGTCCTCACCGAGCTGGGCGTGCCGGTCAGCGGGAGCGACCGGCAGGACTCGAAGTACCTCCGGGCCCTGGAGGCCCACGGAGCACGGGTGCACGTCGGCCACGCCGCCGAGCAGCTGGGCGACGCCGAGACCGTGATCGCCTCCTCGGCCATCCGTGAGGACAACCCCGAGCTCGCCGAGGCGCGCCGGCGGGGTCTGCGGATCCTGCACCGCAGCGCGGCCCTCGGCTCCCTGATGCTGGGCCGTCGCGGGGTGGCGGTGGCCGGCACCCACGGCAAGACCACGACGACGGCGATGATCTCCCAGGTCCTCACCGGCTGCGGGCTGGACCCCTCCTACGTGATCGGCGGGGCCCTGACCGGGGCCAGCACCGGGGGACACCTCGGCGGCTCGGACGTTCTCGTGGTCGAGGCCGACGAGAGCGACGGGTCGTTCCTGCAGTACCCGGCCGAGATCGCCGTGGTCACCAACGTGGACCCCGACCACCTCAGCAACTGGGGGACACCGGAGAACTACGCGGCCGGCTTCGTCCGCTTCGCCACCAGCGAGCACCTGCGGCTGCTGGTCATCAGCGCGGACGACCCGGGGGCGGTGACCCTGACCGCGGAGGTCCGGCGGGCCCAGGAGTCCGGGGAGGTCGACCTGCGGGTGGTGACCTTCGGGGAGTCGTCGCAGGCCGACGTCCGGATCAGTGAGGAGGGCTTCGCTGGCACCGGCTCGGCCTTCGTGCTCCGGCACGGCGAGGCCGGGGGACCGGTCACCCTCTCGGTGCCGGGCCACTACAACGTCCTGAACGCCGCCGCCGCGTACGCCGTGGCCACCTGGCTCGGCGCCCCCGACGCCGACGTCCGTGCGCAGCTGACCGGCTACGGCGGCACCTACCGGCGGTTCCAGCTGGTCGGGACCGTGGACGACATCCGGGTCTTCGACGACTACGCCCACCACCCGACCGAGGTGCTCAACACTCTCATCGCCGCCCGGACCGGGGTCGGGGCGGGCCGGGTCGTGGTGTGCTTCCAGCCGCACCTGTACACCCGCACCCGGGACTTCTGGCGCGAGCTGGCCGGGGCGCTGGAGCAGGCGGACGAGGCCGTCGTGATGGACGTGTGCGGCGACCGCGAGGACCCGCTGCCCGGGATCGACGGGGAGATGGTCGCCCGGGCCGTGACCCCGGGAACAACCCACGTCACCTACGAGCCGGTCTGGGACGCGGCGGCAGGGGCGGTCGCCGACATCGCCCGGCCCGGTGACCTGGTGATCACCGTGGGCTGCGGTGACGTGACCAAGGTGGCCCCCCTGATCGTGGCCGAGCTGGAGCGCCGCTCAGGGGGTCGCGGATGAGTGTCACGCTGAGCACGGACCGACCCGCCAGCGGCTCCGGGACGGCCGGGCCGGACCCCGTCCCGCACCGCTCCCGCCGACGCGTCCTCGTCGTCTCGGCCCTGGTGGTCGTGCTGGGTCTGGTGGCCACCTGGGCCATCCTCTTCTCCTCGCTCTTCGCGGCCACCACGGTCCAGGTCGGTGGCGCCCGTCGCCTCAGCAAGGAGGCCGTGCAGGCCGCCGCCCAGGTCCCGGTGGGCGTCCCGCTGGCCCGGCAGGACCTCGGGGCCATCGCCCGTCGTACCGCCCAGCTGCCCCAGGTCGAGTCCGTCAGTGTGAGCCGCGCCTGGCCGCACGGCATCAAGGTCGCGGTGACCGAGCGCCAGCCGGTGCTCGGGGTGGAGCAGCCCACCGGGTGGCTGCTGGTCGACCGGAACGGCGTGGGCTTCGAGACCCTGTCCACGCTGCCCTCCGGCGTGCTGCAGGCCAACGTGGACCCCTCGGACTCGGGTCTGCTGACCGAGGTCGGCACGGTGGCCGCCGCGTTGCCGAAGTCGCTGCGGTCCGACGTCCGGCACCTCGACGCGCGGGGTCGCGACAACCTCCAGCTCACCCTGCGCTCGGGTGTGCTCGTGAGCTGGGGCAGCTCCAGCCACTCCCCGCTGAAGGCCGAGCTGCTGGCCACCCTGCTGGAC
>JBBQAB010000209.1:0-2915 GCA_038198385.1 Propionibacteriales bacterium | reverse complement strand
GCGAAGGTCAGGCCGTGCGGCTGGTTCAGGCCGGTCAGCGGGGTGGTCTCGGTCGGGTTCGCCGACCCGGAGCCGGGGCTGAGCAGCGCCACCTCGCCCGCCTTGGGCCGCGACACCAGGAGCCGTCCGTCGGGGGTCCAGGCGGCCAGCCGGGCCGCGTCGACCCGGGCCCACAGGCTGACCGACCAGCCGGCCGGGGCCTGGACCTGCCGGGGTTGGTCGAACGGGGCCGAGGTGAGGCCGGCCGGGACCTCGACGGTCACGGTGGCCAACGCCGGGGTCGCGCTGCCGGCCGCCGTCGGGGTCGCACTGGCGGCCGCGGTCGGGCTGGAAGCGGCACCCGCCGGCGCGGAGGCGGGGGCCGTCGAGGTCCCGCAGGCCCCGGTGACCAGGGTCAGGGCGCCGACCAGGACCAGCCCGCGGAGACGGCGAGGGACTCGGGGTTTCGTCACAGCGCTCACGGTTCGCAACCTACGCAGTCGCGACAAACGCGGCCGCCGTGCCGCTCAGGCCCAGCCCTGCGCCCGCGGGTCCGGGGGCAGCCGCGGGTTGAACAGGTGGGCCACCAGGGCAGTCCAACCGGTCTGGTGGGTGGCCCCCAGGCCCTCGCCGGTGTCACCGTCGAAGAACTCGCAGAAGGTCGGATGCTCGGCCCACAACGGGTCCGGGCTGGCTCGATCCGCTGGCCGTCGCTGGGTCGGCGGCCGTCCACCGTCCGGAACAGGGCCGTCAGGCCGCCGTCGATCAGGTCGGCCGCCTCGGTCAAGGTCCTGAGCTGGCCCGATCCGGTGGGGATCTCGACGGTGAACGTGTCCACGAAGTGCCGCCCGTAGGTCCGCAGCTTGTCCGCCAGCAGCACGTTGACCGGGAACCAGACCGGCCCCCGCCAGTTGAAGTTCCCGCCGAACATGCCGGTCCGCGACTCGCCGGGCTCGTACTTGATCGAGGTGGTCTGGCCGCTGACCTCGAAGTGCGCCGGCTCGGTGTAGGCCTTGGAGAGCGAGCGGATGCCGTACGGGGTGAGGAACTCGGCCGGGTCGAACATCCGCTCCAGGATCCGACGGAGCTGTTCGGGGTGACCATGAAGAGCAGGGTCTGCTGCTTGCCCGAGCCGTCGGACTCACTCAGCAGCGCCCCGACCAGCTCGGGACGTCGCCGGCGGAGCCAGTCCAGCCGGTGCGCCACGTCGGGGCACTCCGACCACATCCAGTTTGGCTCCTCGGTGGCCCCCAGCAGCGGGAGCAGCCCGACCATCGAGCGGACCCGCATCGGCTGGGCCCGGCCGTCCGGCTGCACCAGCACGTCGTAGTAGAAGCCGTCCTGCGCGTGCCAGAGCGAGACGTTGCGCGAGCCGAAGGACCCCATGGCTCGGGCGATGGAGAGGAAGTGCTCCAGAACGTGGTCGCGGTGTCGTCCCAGGCCGAGTCGAAGCGGGACAGCTCCAGGGCGATCTTGATCATCTGCTGGGCGTAGAACGCCATCCAGCTCGTTGCGTCCGACTGCTCCAGCCGGAACCGCGGCGGCAGCGGAGCCGGCCGGTTGAACAGGCCGATGTTGTCCATCCCCAGGAAGCCGCCCTCGAAGATGTTCGAGCCGGCCGTGTCCTGCCGGTTGACCCACCGGGAGAAGTTGAGCAGCAGCTTGGTGACGATGCGGGTCAGGAAGTTCCGGTCGCGGTAGCCGTCGATCCGGTAGACGTGCCAGGCCGCCCAGGCGTGCACCGGCGGGTTGACGTCACCGAAGTCCCACTCGTACGCCGGCAGCTGGCCGTTGGGGTGCATGGACCACTCCCGGCACATCAGGACGAGCCGCTCCTTGACGAACTCGGGGTCCACGTGGGCGAGCGGGATGGCGTGAAAGGCCAGGTCCCAGGCGGCGAACCAGGGGTACTCCCACTCGTCGGGCATCGAGATGATGTCGGTCAGGGACAGGTGCTGCCAGTGCAGGTTGCGCCCGTCGGGCCATTTCCGCTGTCCTGGTGGCGGCACGCTGGCCGGGTCCCCGTCGAGCCACTGCTCCACGTCGTAGCGGTAGAACTGCTTGCCCCAGAGCAGCCCTGCGTACGCCCGCCGCGACACGTGCCGGGCCTCGGCGTCGACTCCCGGGTCGATGACGACGTCGTAGAACTCGTCCGCCTCGGCCTTGCGCTGGGTCAACGTCTGCTCGAAGTCGGGCCCGAACAAGCCGTCCTGGGGCGGGTCCTGGCTGAGCCGGAGGCGTACGGTGATGCTCTCCCGGGCGCGACCTCGGCGAAGCGGTAGCGAAAGCCGACCTTCGTGCCCCCGTGCCGGTTGCTGACCGCGTCCTTGGCCCGGTGCACGATGTGGTCGTTGATGCCGTCCTTGGTGTAGCGGTGGGCGTTCATCCCGTTGCCGAAGAGCTTGATCCGGTTGGTCTCGTTCTCGCAGAACATCACCGACCCCACTGCCGCCACGGCCCCAGGGGGCCGGCGGTCTCGGCCAGGCGGCGATGCTCTGCACTCCGACGCTCGCGGTGGGGGTCCGAGCTCGCCGTCGTCACGGGACCAGTCTGCCGGTCGCACGTTTCCGCGCCGTTACCGTCACCGGCGCGGAGCGATCAGTCGGTGCCGGACTCCATGGCCGCCCGGTCCAGGCTGGCCGGGTCACCGGTGCTGTCGCCCAGCAGCGTGGGGACCTCGCCGCCGCCGGCGCCCGGCTCGAGGTGGGCCACCAGGCCCGGGCCCGCCGGCAGCGGGCCGCGCGAGGCGTACAGCTCGAGCTTGGAGCGGGTGTCGGCGATGTCGAGGTTGCGCATGGTCAGCTGGCCGATCCGGTCGGTCGGGCCGAAGGCGGCTCCCTGGGTGCGCTCCATCGACAGCCACTCCGGGTGGTAGCTGAGCCGCGGGCCACTGGTATCCAGGATCGTGTAGTCCTGACCGCGCCGCAGCCGCAGCG
>JBBQAB010000208.1:0-7528 GCA_038198385.1 Propionibacteriales bacterium | reverse complement strand
CGCCGCCGACGCTGAGGCCCAGCCTCCAGCAGCGCAGGGATAGGCGCGGTCGTGAACGAGGCGCTGGCCCTGCTGGCCTATGCGTTGGTCGCCGGCACTGCGGCGGCCGCCTGGCTTCGGCGTGCTCGGTGGACGCGACAGGCCCCTCGCCTCGGCGTTGCCGCCTGGCAGGCCCTGTCGGTTTCGGTGCTGATCTCGTTGCTGCTCGCGGGAGTGTCGGTCGTTGTGCCGACCGAGTTGGTCAGCACCAGCCTCGCCGAGCTCTTGCGGGCGTGCGCCATGGCGATCCAGGCCGAGTACGCGACACCGGGCGGCGCGGTCCTTCACGCCGCAGCGGCCGCGGCGACGATCGTCTTGGCGGTCCGTACCGGTTATATGTACGCCCGTGCGCTGGCCCGCGCCCGTCGTCAGGCAGAGAAGCACCTTGAAGGGCTGACGCTGGCCGGCCGTCGCGATCCCAGCCTCGGTGCACTCGTCGTCGACCACCCCACCGCAGCCGCGTACTGCCTGCCCGGCCGGTCACGCACGGTCGTCCTCACCAGCGCCGCCGTCGCCTCACTGAGCCCGGTCGAGCTAGCCGCGGTCTTGGCCCATGAGCGCGCCCACCTGACGGGCCGGCACCACCTGGTCCTGGCCTCAGCCGTCGCGCTGTCACATTCGATGCCTGTGCTGCCCATCTTCAGGTGGGCACACCACGAGCAGTCCCGCCTGCTGGAGATGATCGCCGACGACCGAGCTGCCACCACCGTCGGGTCCCGGCTGACCGTGGCTCGGGCCCTCGTGCGACTCGCGGAGGGAGTCCTCGCCCCGCCAGCTGCGCTCGGGGCCGCTGACGTCGCCGCGATCTCACGTGTCGAGCGGCTGCTGGCGCCTCAGCGGCTCATGACCGCGCCCGCGCGCGTCGGCACGGCCTGTCTCACCGTGGCGGTGCTGCTGCTGCCGGTCACGATCGCAGCCGCCCCCGCCGGGCTAGCGGCCTGGGTCGGCTACTGCCCCATCTCGCTCGGCTCCTGACCCAACTCGGCGCTCACCCAAGGCCGAGGTTCGCCTATCTAGGACCGCGAAGGGAAGCGTTCCGAATCTACTAAGTGCTATAGTAGATGGTGAATGGCGCGGCGATCGGGCCTTCGGTGACGCGAAAGGATCCTCAGTGGACGACATGATGGGGCAGATGGGCACCATGATGGGCGGCGGGACCGGTGCCTGGACGGCGTGGATGAGTCTTGTCCTGCTTCTCTTGGCTGCGGCATTGATGGCAATTAGCGTGCTGGCCATCAGGGCTGCCGGGCAACGCCGCACTGCCTTGGTCAGTGGACCCACCGACGAGGACGAGGCGCTGCGCACTCTTCGTCAGCGGTTTGCGCGCAGTGAAATCGACGAAGAGGAGTTCTTCCAGCGACAGAGCGCACTCGCGCCCTACTGACTCGGGGCAGCGGTGGTCGGCCCCACCGGCGCTGACTGCTTGGTTGAGCGTCGTGTTCGGCCCCGGCTGCCCGTTCAATCGCCAAGTCTCTAGTTTCTGCTGAGCTCGCGGCAACTACTATCTACCTTAGTATTAAGTCAATCTGAGATGTTTGTACTTGCTGCCCTGGTGGCGGCCGACCCGCCAGGGGGCTGGGATCGGGATGGACTTCTTTTTAGGCACCGCGTTGTTCGCCTCGTTTCTCGGCGGCGTGGTCGCTCTGCTGGCGCCGTGCTGTATTTCGGTGATGCTCCCCGCCTATTTCGCCTCGACGTTCC
Source organism: Propionibacteriales bacterium (assembly GCA_038198385.1). GTDB lineage: Bacteria > Actinomycetota > Actinomycetes > Propionibacteriales > Propionibacteriaceae > Microlunatus. Next base: position 5,788 of record JBBQAB010000208.1, on the reverse strand, counting down.
GTCGTCGCAGGCAAGTCCTGGGTATGACGCTGGTCTTTGCGGCGGGCTTGGGCGCGGTCATCCTTCCCTTGGCTCTGGGCGCCTCGATCTTGGCCCGGGTGATCAACGGTCACCACACGACGGTCTTCACCGTCGGGGGTGTCGCGATGGTGGTCGGCGGGGTGGCGATGCTCTTCGGTTGGAAGTTCATGCTGCCGATGCCGTCGGGGCGGGGCCGGGCAGGGAACGGTTTGACCGGCGTGTTCGGGCTGGGCGCGTTCTCGGGTGTAGCCAGCGCATGCTGCGCCCCCGTTCTGGCCGGTGTCGCCGCGCTGTCTGGTGCAGCGGCGTCATTTCCGGCGGCATTGGCCGTGGGGGTCGCTTACGTCCTTGGGATGGTGGCGCCGCTGACTGTGCTGGCGCTGGTGTGGGACCGGCGTGACTGGGGTTCAGCGAGGCTGCTGAGCGGCCGGACAGTCACCTGGACGTTTGGGAACCACCGGCGCCAGGTGCCGGTCTCCGGCGTCATCTCCGGCACGCTGCTGCTGCTCATGGGAGTCCTGACCATCGTGTTGGCGTTCCGGCGCCAGTCGATGGGCACCGACGGCTGGCAGGTTCGCGTCTCTGCGGCTTTGACCCACGCCTCCGTCGTGGTCCGCGACGCGTTGAGCTGGGTCCCGGCGCCCGTTCTGTCGCTGCTTGTTCTCGGGTCTCTGCTCACCGTGGTCCTCCTGGCCCTCCGGTCAGCTCGCCGCACACCGCCGCCTCATCGTGATGGCGCTCAGGCAGCGGTGCAGGACCGCCCGACCCCGCCCCGCTCTGCCGCGGGCTGCGTCTTGTCAGCACCTCGGCCAGGTGAACTGGCGGAGGACGACCCGGGCACTGACCACACCCATCCCCTCGTCAAGGAGACCCACCACTGATGCCGAACAAGCAGTCCGTCAGCGGCGCGGGGTCGAGTCGCCGAACGATGCCGCCCAGGAAACCGGGCAGCACACCCCGGCTCGGCGAACCGCCGCCCCGAGCTCGGCGTCGCTGGGTCGCGCCCGTTGCCGTTCTAGCCGTCCTGCTGTTCCTGGCCGGTCTGTACGGGGTGTTCCGCTCCAGCAGCGCCCCGGCGACGGCGACTACCAGGTCGGTAGCCCCGGACCGCGCAAGCCAGCCCCGCAGTTCACTCTCCGCTCCACAGCCGGGCAGCAGGTGAGCTTGTCCGCCTACCGCGGCAAGTCGGTACTCCTCTACTTCCATGAGGGACTGGGATGCCAGCCGTGTTGGGACCAGATTCGTGACCTCGAGAAGAACCCGGCCGCCCTGCGTGACGCGGGCGTGGACCAGCTGCTCACCATCACCTCCGGCCCGGCCGACCTCATCGCACAGAAGATGGCCGACGACAAACGTGAGTCGATCGCCCTGGCCGATATCGACCTGTCCAGCTCCCGCACCTACAACGCCAACCGCTACGGCATGATGGGCGACAGTCGCGACGGCCACACCTTCATCCTCGTCGGCCCCGACGGGAACATCCAATGGCGTGCCGACTACGGTGGCGCCCCCCGCTACACGATGTACGTCCCGGTGCCGAAGCTCGTCGCGGACCTGAAGAGTGGCAGGCAGACCTCATGACCAGGGACCCCGTCAACGCCCGACGGCCCGTTTCGGTGACGCTGCTGACCCAGACCGACTGTGCCATGTGCGTCCAGGCTAAGGAGGTCCTAGCCCGGACCAGCGCCGAAGGGCTGACGACCGTCGACGAGGTCGACCTCCACAGCGAAAATGGGCGCGACCTCGCGCTGCGCAAAGGGGTGGTGTTCGCCCCGGGCGTCCTGATCGCTGACCAGCCGTTCAGCTTCGGACGCCTGTCGGAGAAGAAGCTCCGACGCCGCCTCCAGCGGCTTGGGTTACAGGCCCAGCCGTCTCCGTTCACTGCGGATCAGTCATGATTCAACCGGGCTCCAGCCCACCACCGCGGCACGGCCTTCCCAACCGCAGCGCCGTGGCGAGGGTTGTCCGGTGACGGCGGGTCAGGCGAGAAGGCAAGCCAGGGGTCGCCTACGTGGGGCACCTCGTGAGCCGGCCGCTCAGGAGCGTGCCGCGCGGCCGCGGGAGATGAACCGGCAGTTGGACCCCGCGACGCGTCCTGGGGTGGGCGTTGGCTGCGGTTGCCGTCCTCGTGGGTGGGGTGCACTGGCTGGCCCACCTGGGTTGGCGGCCGATCCCCCTATCCATGGGCTGGCAGGATGTGCTGGTCGGCTACCCCACGGCGGGCCTGGCCGCCATCGCCGCCGCCGTCTTGCTGGGTGGGAAGCGTACGGGCGCATGAACAGCACGCGTCACAGTCGGTCAGGCCTGGACAGAGGGGAAGCATTCGCATGAGGTCCATCGTTCCTGCGATCGTTGCGGCGTCGGCGTCGGCGTCGGCGTTGCTGCTGGCTGGCTGCAGCCAAGGCGACGGCAGGGTGGCACTCGCCGAAGGCGGCGCCAGCACCGGCTACATCGGCGGCAGATCGGTCACAATGATCAAACCCGCGGACCGCAAACCGGCCACCGTGGTGGCCGGCAAGACCCTGGACGGGAAGGAAATCTCGACCACCGACTACGCCGGCAAGGTCGTCGTGGTCAACGTGTGGGGGTCGTGGTGTGCGCCATGCCGGAAAGAAGCGCCAGACCTCTCATCGGTCAGCAAGAAGAGCAGCAAGATCGCCCAGTTTGTCGGCATCAACATCCGAGACATGGACCCGGCTCCCGCCGAGGCGTTCGTCCGAGCCTTCGACGTGTCGTACCCCAGCATCTATGACCCCGACGGGAAGCAGCTGGTGAAGTTGGCCGCAGACCTTCCCCCGACCGGGATTCCGACCACTTTGATCATCGACCGCAAAGGTCGGTCGGCAATTCGGGTCATCGGCGGCATCTCCGAGAAGACGCTGTTAGACATGATCAACGAGGTCGCTGACGGCAAATGACCCTGGACATCGGCAGCTGGGCCCAGGCCGCGGTCAGCGGCACCATGCTGCTGGCCATCCCAGTGGCCCTGCTCGCCGGGCTGATATCGTTCTTCTCCCCATGCGTGGTGCCCCTGCTGCCCGGTTATGTGTCCTTCGCTACCGGGATGAGTGCAGCTGACGCCGCGAAAGGTGACACACACCGGGGCCGACTGCTGCTGGGCATGATGCTGTTCGTCCTCGGCTTTGGTGTGGTGTTCGTCGGCGTCGGTGTCGTCCTCGGCACTGTCGGTCAGGTGCTCCTGGTGTACCAAAAGATCATCAGCCGGGTCATCGGCGGGGTCATCATCGCGATGGGCCTGATCTTCGCCGGGCTGCTCCCGATCGGTCGCCGCGAGATCCGGCTCCAACGGCTGCCCACGGTCGGGATCGCCGGCGCGCCCCTGCTAGGCGTCGTGTTTGGGCTGGGCTGGACCCCATGCATCGGGCCTACGCTCAGTGTCGTGCTCACCTTGGCGATGAACGAGGGCAGCGCCGTCCGTGGCGGCATCCTCGCCTTCGTCTACACCCTCGGCTTGGGCATTCCCTTCGTCGTGGCCGGCCTGGCGCTGTCGAAGATGACCCGAACTCTGTCCTTCGTGCGCCGCCACCACCTGGCCATGATCCGGCTCGGCGGCGCCCTCATGGTCGCCGTGGGGCTGCTGCTCACCCTCGGGATCTGGGACCAGATGATCGGCGTCATGCGGCAGTGGGCCTCAGGTTTCGGGACCGTCATCTGAATGCACCCGCTGCCCCACCATCACCCGGCCCCAGGCGCCGACGGCATCCCTGACCCAAGGCCCTCCGCAAGGAGACCGCCAAGCCGAAGCGGTACCGCTCTGCCCAAATATCACCACCACACCTACCAGCTGACATCCGCCGCCCTACTGAGAAGCGCAGGCGACCGGCACCGCCGCAAGCGGACGCGGGCCGCGCGTCTGCTGGGTGCCGTGCTCGCGGTGTTGTTGCTGAACGCGGTGTTCGCGTTGCCGGCGCAGGCCCATGCCACCTTGTTGTTCACGACCCCGACCATCAACGGTGCCGTGCCCGACGCTCCACCGGTGCTGCGTCTGGTCTTCAACGAGCCGATCGCCGTGGGCGAGACTCCGGTCCGTGTCGTCGACGGGGCCGGGCGGGACGTGGCTGTGGCTGCCACGACTCTGAGCCGAGACGACCGTGTCCTGACGGTGCCCCTGAGGGGCCCCGTGCCTCGGGGGGTCCTCACGGTTCGGTGGGTGGTTGTCGGCAACGACGGCGACCCTGTCGGCGGCCGTTACCAGTTCGCCGTCGGGCCGGCGCTCACCGCAGCGGCGGGGGACACCTGGGGCCAACAAGCCGACTCGCCGGCTCTGTTCCCCTCAGCGGCGCTCCGGTGGATCGTCTTTGGCTCCCTCGCAGTGGGATTGGGAGGGCTGCTCGGGTTCCGGATCGGGGCGTCTCGCCGCCGTTCGGGGCTGCCGCTGCCGACACCGCCGATCGGCATGGCGGGTGTGGCTGGACTTGTTGCGTCGCTCGGTCTGGCGTGGCTGGTGGTCAGTACCGGCGTCACGGGTGGAGGGCGGCTGACCTCGGCGTCGGTTGCAGCGCTTGTCAATGGCCGGGCCGGCCAGCTCGTGTTGCTGGAGATGGTCGGCTTCGGCCTCGCCGCGGCTGCGGCGGCGGCAAGGGTGCGATGCTGGGCCGTTGCGCCGCTGTTCCTGGTCCTGGCGGCGGAAAGCGTCCGTTCCCATCCGGCGCAGCTCTCGCCCGGGTGGGGAACGGCGCTGACTGCGGTTCATCTGCTGGCCGCGGCGCTGTGGGTCGGCGCCCTCGTTCAGATCATCCGAACAGCGTTGGCCTGGCGAACGCACCCCGACCAGGCGTGGGGGGTGGTCGGCGCCTACGCACGGCTTGCCGGCTGGCTGTTCGCGGCCGTTGTGGTGAGCGGCGTTGTGTCGGCCTTGATGCTGGTTCCATGGGGCTCGTGGACGACCACCTCGTACGGCCGTGTCCTGCTGGTGAAGCTGTCGCTGGTCGCCGCCGCCTCCGTGCTCGCCTTGGTGGCGCGAACACACCTGCTGGCCTCGAAGACCGACCTCGTGGTCAGTCCTGGCTGGGCTGCACGTACCGAGCGCGCCGTACTGGTCGGTGTCCTCGCAGTTACTGCGGTCCTGGTGTCCCTGCCCACACCAAGACTGTTGGGTGCCTCGGCTCCGCTGCCACTGCCGCCTCCGCCGGTTGGGTTGGAAATACCACTGGGAAGCCGTGCTGGGCAGGTGGGGATCAGCGTCACCGCCAGCGCCGGCCAGCTGGTCGTCCACCTCACCGCACCCGTCATGGGCGCGCGCGTCGATGGGGTAGACAGCAACAGCTACCAGCTGCGGGGAGTCATGAACACGGCCGGCGATCAGCCGCGGAAGGTGGAATGGCGCGGCTGCGGGCCCGGTTGCTTCGTCTCACCAGCCAACTGGACTGCCGGAACGAACCAGATCACCCTCCAAGCCGCAGCAACCGGCTGGACGGGTGGGGCGGCTAGCCTCACGGTGCCCTGGCCAGCACGGTCCGGAGCAGATCAGCTGCGCCGTACCGTGAACGCCATGGCGAGGGTCCGCGCACTGAGCCTCTACGAGGAAGTCAGCAGCAACACCGGCACATCCACAGTGCCGATGCCGTTGTCACTCTCGGGGTCGGAGTTCCTAGACAGCGAACCCTACGGAAGCGGCGTCGCCCCCCAAGCGGTCACCACCGGACGACGGAACGGGCTGACGACCCTCCTGGTCGGCTTCCCTGGCGACCTCACCCAGGCCATCCTGCTCATCGACGACCAACACCGCATCATTCGCGAAACCCTG
>JBBQAB010000207.1:0-2125 GCA_038198385.1 Propionibacteriales bacterium | reverse complement strand
GTGCGCCCCGACCCCGACCGGACCGACACCCGGCCCGCCGCCGCCGTGCGGGATGCAGAACGTCTTGTGGAGGTTGAGGTGGCTGACGTCGGCGCCGAACCGGCCGGGCTGGGCCAGCCCCAGCAGCGCGTTCAGGTTGGCTCCGTCGACGTAGACCTGGCCGCCGGCCTCGTGGACGAGCTCGCACAGCTCGGTGATCCCCACCTCGAACACCCCGTGGGTCGAGGGGTAGGTCACCATGATCCCCGCGAGCTGGTCGCGGTGGGTGTCGATCTTGACCCGCATGTCGTCCAGGTCCACCGAACCCTCCGCGGTGGCCTTGACCACGACGACCTTCATCCCGGCCATCACCGCCGAGGCCGCGTTCGTGCCGTGGGCCGAGGACGGGATCAGACAGATCCGGCGCTCCTGGTCGCCCCGGGAGTCGTGGTAGGCCCGGATGGCCAGGAGGCCGGCGAGCTCGCCCTGGCTGCCGGCGTTCGGCTGGATGGACACCTTGGCGTAGCCGGTCACCTCGGCCAGCCAGCCCTCCAGGGTGTCGATCAGCCGGGTGTAGCCCTGCGCGTCCTCGAGGGGCGCGAACGGGTGCAGGTTGGCGAAGCCGGCGTAGGAGATGGGCTCCATCTCGCTGGTCGCGTTGAGCTTCATGGTGCAGGAGCCCAGCGGGATCATCCCGCGGTTGAGAGTGAAGTCCCGGTCCGAGAGCGCCCGCAGATAGCGCAGCATGGCGGTCTCGCTGTGGTGGGTGTTGAAGACCGGGTGGGTCAGGTACGGCGTGGTGCGGGCGCTGGCGGAGAGGTCCCCGTACGCGGCGTCCGCCGAGCCGGTCCCGGAGCCGGTGCCGGTGCCGGTGCCGGTATGAGTGTCGGGGCCGAAGGCCCGTCGGACGGCGGCCAGGTCGGCGTCCACGGCGTCCTCCCCGATCGAGATGCCCACGTGGTCGGGGTCGACGGCCCGCAGGTGCACCCCGCCGTCGTGGGCGGCGGCAACCACGTCCGTGGCCCGACCGGGCACCTGCACCAGCAGGGTGTCAAAGAAGGCGTCGTGCACCACGGCGGAGCCGGCCGCGGCCAGGTCCTGGGCCAGGGCGGTGGTGCGGTCGTGCACGGCCTGCGCGATGGCCCGCAGCCCCTCAGGACCGTGGTAGACCGCGTACATGCTGGCGGTCACGGCCAGCAGGACCTGCGCGGTGCAGATGTTCGAGGTGGCCTTCTCCCGCCGGATGTGTTGCTCGCGGGTCTGCAGGGCGAGCCGGAACGCCGCCGTCCCGTCGACGTCGCGGGAGATCCCGACCAGGCGCCCGGGCAGCGAGCGCTCCAGTCCGGACCGGACGGCCATGAAGCCGGCGTGCGGGCCGCCGTAGAACAGCGGGACGCCGAACCGCTGGCTCGAGCCGACGGCGACGTCGGCGCCCCACTCCCCCGGCGGGATGGTCAGGGTGAGGGCGAGCAGGTCGCAGGCGGCGATCACCAGGGCGCCCTGGGCGTGGGCCTTCTCGGCCACGGCCCTGAGCTCGGCGGTGTCGGCCAGCCGGCCGCTCGCCCCGGGGGTCTGGACGACGACGGCGAAGGCGTCGACCTGGTCAAGAGCCTCCACCAGGGGCCCGGCGGCGACCACGGTCTCCAGTTTGAGGGCGGCGGCCCGGGTCACCACGACCCCGACCGTCTGGGGCAGGGTGTCGGCGTCCAGGAGCAAAACCTGGCCGGTCTTGACCGAGCGGCGGGCCAGCGTCATGGCCTCGGCCACGGCGGTGGCCTCGTCCAGCAGGCTCGCCCCGGCGGTGGGCAGCCCGGTCAGGTCGGAGACCACGGTCTGGAAGTTGAGCAGCGCCTCGAGGCGGCCCTGGCTGATCTCGGGCTGGTAAGGCGTGTACGCGGTGTACCAGGCCGGGTCCTCGAGCACGTTGCGCCGGATGACCGAGGGGGTGATGGTGCCGTGGTAGCCGAGACCGATCATGGCCCGCAGCGGCCGGTTCTCGGCCGCCATCGCCCGCAGGGTCTCCAGCGTCTCGGTCTCGGACTGTGCCGGCGGCAGGTCCAGCGGACTGGTCATCCGGATGGCGGCGGGCATGGACTGGTCGACCAGGTCGGTCAGGTCACTGAGCCCCAGCGCGGCGAGCATCTTG
>JBBQAB010000206.1:0-5397 GCA_038198385.1 Propionibacteriales bacterium | reverse complement strand
GGGCGTCGACCGCCAGCAGGTCCTCCAGCGGCTCGGCCAACGCGGCCTGCAGCGACCGGAGAGCGGCCTGCTTCGCCCGCTCCCGCATCCCGTCCGGGTCGCGCTTGAACAGCGTGGCCGGGGTGTGCAGCCCGAACAGGGTCAGGGTGTGTGCGCCGGATGCCGCGAGCTCGGCGCTCAGGATGGACGGGTCGGTCAGGGTGTGGCAGTAGACCTCGCCGGGCAGCGGGTCGGGCAGCTCGCCGCCGGCCGCCTGCCGGTACGCCTCCTCGAGCCGGCCGTAACCCTGGCCCAGGTGCAGGGTGCCGGCGAAGCCGTCCCGGGGGTCGATGCCGGACCGGAGCCGCGGCAGCCGGCGTACGAGGAGGTTGACCTTCAGCTGGCTCCCGACCGGGGAGGTGCTCTCCCGGCCCAGCAGGCGGTGCAGCACGGCAGGCGCGCAGCCCGCGAGGACCACGGGGGCCCGGAGCCGGTGGCCGTCAGCGAGCCCGACCTCGCCGCCCCCCGCGTCCGACGGCCAAAGGGAGGTGACCGGGACCCCGGTCCGCAGGTCCGCGCCCGTCGCCTGAGCCGCCCGGGTGAGCGCGGTGGCGACGGCGCCCATGCCCCCGACGGGGACCTTCCACTCCCCGGTCCCGTTGCCGACAACGTGGTAGAGGAAGCACCGGTTCTGGCGCAGTGTCGGATCGTGGGCGCCGGTGAGGATCCCGATCAGGGCGTCGGTGAGCACCACCCCGCGGACCAGGTCGTGGCCGAAGGTGCGCTCGACCAGCTCACCGATGGGGCGTTCGACCACGTCGGACCAGGTGCCCGGGTCCACCCGGGCCCGCACCGCCGCCGTCGTGGGGAGGGGCTGGGTCAGAGTCGGCGCGACGGCCGCGGCCAGCGCGCCGATCCGGGCCTCGAAGTCGCGCCAGGCCTCGTACTCGGCGTCATCGCCGGTCAGGGCCCCGAACGAGGCCCGGGTGGCGGGCCCCTCCGGACGCTCCACCAGCAGCCCGCCGTCGCCGTACGGGGTGTAGCTCGCGACCCGGCGGGAGCGCAGCTCCAGGTCCAGGCCCAGCTCGTCGCGGAGCTGGTCGGGCAGCACCGAGACCAGGTAGGAGAAGCGGGACAGCCGCGCCTCGACGCCGTCGAACAACGACGCGCTGGCCACGGCCCCGCCCAGGGTGCCGCGGGCCTCCAGCAGCACGACGCGGCGACCCGCCTTGGCCAGGTAGGCCGCCGCGACGAGACCGTTGTGGCCGCCCCCGACGATGACGACGTCAGCCGTCTCCACGGCGGCCCGGTCCGGGCTCATGGGCGGGAGGCCCTCAGCGGGTCACTGGCCGGTCGCGGCGCAGCGGGCGAGCTCGTCGGCGGTGAGGGCCAGGTCGACGGCCTTGGCCGAGTCGGTGATCGACGCCGGACGGCTGGCGCCGGGAATCGGGATGACGTGCTCACCCAGCGACAGCTCCCAGGCCAGGACAACCTGCTGCGGGCTGACGCCGTGGTCGCGGCCGATCTCGCCGAAGGCGGAGTAGCGCTCGCCGACGTTGGCCGCGCCGCCGCCGGTACCTCCGAGGGGGCTCCACGGCAGGAAGGCGATGCCCTTCTCCCCGCACAGGTCCAGCTCGTCCTGGCTGGAGCGGAAGCGCGGCGAGAACTCGTTCTGCACGCTGGCCAGGCCGTCTTCTCCCAGCACCTCCAGTGCGACCTCGATCTCCTCGACGTTGGCGTTGGAGATGCCGACGCTCTTGATCAGACCCTCGTCCTGCAGGGTCTTGAAGTTGGCGATCACGTCGCCGTAGACCTTCCAGCGGTCGGGGCGGTGCCACTGGTAGAGGTCGAGGACCTCGACCCCGAGGTTGTCGAGCGATTTCTGGACGGCGGTGCGCAGGTAGGTCAGCGATCCGTCGCGGCCCCAGGTCTCGCCCTCGCTGCGGGTGATGCCGCCCTTGGTGCCGATGACGATGTCGTCGGTGTTGCCGCCCCAGGACTTCACGGCCTTGCCCACGATGAACTCGTTGTGGCCCATGGTGTCCCAGCTGGGGGAGTAGATGTCGGCGGTGTCGATGAAGGTGACACCGGCGTCGAGGGCCGCGTGCACGACGGCGATCGCGTCGGCCTCGCTGGGGAACTTGTTGCTGTCGTTCATCGAGACGGGCATGGCGCCCAGCCCGATGGAGGAGACGGTGAACCGTCCGAGCTTTCTGGTCTGCATGGGCCCAACGTTACCCAACGGTGACCAGGCACTGACGGCCCGGTCGGCCGGTGCAGGAGCGGAGCTGCGCCGGCCCCGCCAGCAGGTACGGTCAGGCCGAGCAGAACCAGCTGGGAACGGGGCACCCGCCCACGCTAGCCGCGGGGAGCCCGGTCGAGACCCTGACCGAGCGATCTTGTTCGATCCAGAAGATCAGCGGCTGAGGCGACGTACGGCGGCGAGCCGCTGGCGGCGCAGCTCGGTCACCTCGGGCCGCTCCAGAGGGGCCAGCGGCTCGCCCAGCCCGAGCTCGAGAACGTGGTCGGCCAGCGCCGGGTTGCGGGCCAGGGCGGGCCCGTGAGGATAGGTCCCGATGACCGTCCCGGCCACCGCGCCCTCGGTCCCGTCCCCGGCGTTGCCGATCCCGACCTCGACGGTGGCCAGCGGCTGCGCGGTGGAACCCAGGGTGGTGTAGCCGCCGTGGTTCTCGAAGCCGGTCAGCCACTGCTCGTCGCCGTCGTGGCCGCGCCAGCGGGTCAGGATCTCCCCGACCGCCCGGATCGGGCCGCGGACCGTGGTCACGTCGAGCAGCCCGAGCCCCTCGATCACGTCGTCCTGGTCGCCGACGGTGAAGCTCTGACCGGCGATCTGGTAGCCCGCGCAGACGGCGAGGACCGCCGCGCCTCGGGTGGCGGCCCGGTGCAGACCACCGTCGGCCTGGAGGGCGCGGACGGCGGACACCTGCGCGGCGTCCTCACCGCCCCCCAGCAGGTAGACCTGGCCGGAGTCGGGCAGGGGCTCACCCGCCTCGACCACGGTCACCCGGGCGTCGATCCCACGCCAGGTGAGGCGTTTGAGCAGCACGGTGGCGTTGCCGCGGTCGCCGTAGATCCCGAGCAGCGACTGGTAGACCAGCACGATCTCGACGGTGGCCATCAGACACCGCCCATCTTCCGCAGCCGCTGGAACGGGGTGTAGGTCGCGATGACGTCCACTCTTTCCGGGTGTCCGGCCATGGCGTCGGCCAGGTCCGGTACACACCGGAAGTCGACGTCGGCGTACGCGAGGCGTACAGCGAGATCCTGGGCCCGCGGACCGGTCGCCACCACGGTCCGTCCGGCAAGGAGCTCGTACTCCACGTCCCACAGCCAGGACACGTCGCGGCCGTCGGCGGCGGCGGAGTCGATGGCCAGCACCACCGTGGAAGACTCCGCCAGCGGCAGCGCCTCGGCCCAACCGGCCGGGTTCTTGGCCAGCAGCAGGCGGGCGGTGGTGTCGCCGAAGCGGGTGGTGGCGAAGCGACCGGCGGGCGCGGTCACGGTCCGCATGCCCTCCAGGGCCACCCCGGGCTCGACGCCGAGCAGCTCAGCGGCCGCCAGCGCGCAGGCGGCGTTGCTCACGTTGAAGCCGCCCGGCACGTTCAGGGCCGGCTCCCACGCCCGGCCCGAGCGGTCGATGATCTGGCCCCGGTGGACGGCGTAGTCGGCCTCAGGCTGCGCCAGCTCGCATCGGCTGCAGCTCCAGCGGGTGCTGATGGCACTCGGCCGGGGGTCGCCGGGGGCGACGGTGACGGTGGCGCCCGCCGGCCCGGACTGGTGCCGGACCAGGTTGGCCCCGCAGTTGGGACACAGCGAGGCGTCCTGGATCCAGGTGCCGGCGGTGTTGACCCACACGACCCGGCGGGCGGTCTGGGCGGCCCAGACGATCAGCGGCTCATCGGCGTTGGCCACCACCACCGGTCCGTCCTCCCCGGCGGAGGAGAGTGCGTCGCGCCAGCTGCGGCCCAGCCCCTTGATCTCGTGGTGCCGGTCGAGCTGGTCGCGGCTGAAGTTGAGCAGGACCAGGACCTCGGGCCGGCCCAGCCGAATCATGTCGGCGACGACCCGCTCGTCGGTCTCCAGGATGGCGAGGTCGGCACGGGGGTGGTCGCTGAGCGCCGAAGCGATCCCGTGGTGCAGGTTGGCGCCGTCGGCGTTGTGCACGACCCGGTCCGCCTGCGGACCCAGCCCGGCCCGGACCGCCGCGGCCAGGAAGTGGGTGGTCGTGGTCTTGCCGTTGGTGCCCGAGACCATCGCGACCCGTTTGCCGACCAGTAGCTTGCCGAGAGCGTCGGGGTCGAGCTTGAGCATCACCGTGCCCTTGATCGAGGCACCCGAGCCCCGCCCGGCCACCCGGGACGCGACGGCCGCGACCCGGCCGAGCAGGGTGGCGGCGGTGAGCCGTACACGGGCGGCGGGGGCCAGCGGCGGCCGACGCGGCGGGGCCGAGGTCAGGTCGGCGGGCTCGGGGGGCGAGGGCGACATGGCCCCTATTGTGGCCGTACGGGGGAATCTGCGCCCACGCCCACCCTCACCTGGACCGGCAACCTCGCCCTCGACCAGACCGTGACCATGACCGCCCGCACTCCGGCCACCGGAGACAAACCATGATCACCCTCACCACCTCCAGCGAGACCGGCAGCACCTGCCGACCCGCCACCAGCAACCCCGCCTGCCGCACCACTACCGCCCTCACCCCAGCGCTCCAGCTGGTCACGACTGAGGTTCCCCCCGGACCGTAGAGGCAGGGCGTGATCACACTCCCATCGGTCAGTGCTCCAGGAGGCCTGATGACGCCAGTTCGCGAACGTTCCCGACCGGCGCTCGAAGTGGTTCAGCTCCGCGGGCTCTGGCCGTGGTGCGCGGCGTAGTCGGAGCACACTTCTGCTGGGTGCTGCCCGGTGTTCAGAAAGTTGTCCTTCAAGGTGGCCGCCAGAATTGAGCTGCAGCGCCAACGTCCGGCGACGCGACAACGGCGGGTAGAGCTGGGTGAACCAGGTCAGCGTCGAGGTCAGCAGCGGCCGCTCTCGAGACCCGCCTCAACCCCGAGAGCATCAGGCTGCTCAGGTACCCCTTGCCGCTGGGGTGCAGCAAGGTGTGGAACATGTCAAACAGTCCGACCGCGATGACCGCGGTGCCCACCACGGTCAGGAATATGTCCATCAGCGCCCTCTCTCGTGCCCGGTCGGTGGTGGCCGTCACGGCCCCGCCGGCAGGCGGCGCCTATGCCCGCCGGTGCGTCCTCAGGACTCACCCAGGGTGTATCCAGCCCGCTCCACGGCGTCCCGCACGTCCATCGGGGTGACGGGCGTGCCGGTCACGGTGACCGCTGAGGCGCCACCAGGGACCAGCTCGACGTGCACCTCGCTCACCCCCTACAAGGCGCAGAGTGCCTCG
>JBBQAB010000205.1:0-7106 GCA_038198385.1 Propionibacteriales bacterium | reverse complement strand
TCACGTCGTCTCGTAAGCCCACCGTCGGTGAGCGTGCGCAACAGGCGCAACGCCGTGGATCGGTGCACACCAAGGCGCTCTGCCACCTCTGCCAGCGTTCTGGGAGCCGTGCTAGTGAACTCAATGATATCGATGGCTCGCTCAACGGTCTGGGACATCGTCACGCCTTCAGGGCGTCTCTGGCAGGGCCATTTTCGATAAGGTCAGGATCGGTGCGAGGGGCGAAGTCTCGGGTGCTGGATAGCGCGCGCGCGGCGGTCGAATGGCCCAGGATCAGGCGTGCCGTGGGGGTTTGCTTGTGGATCAGGCCGGACAGGTAACCGGCCGCGAAGGCGTCACCGGCCCCAACGGCCTCGACCACCGCGACATCTAGCGCCGGAACGAAGGTCGATGTGCCGCCGGCGAACTCGGTAGCACCGACGTCCCCGTCCTTGACGACAAGAACGTTGTCCGCGTCGATCAATGACCTAACGTCGTTGGCTGTCCCGGTTCCCCAAAGCTGTTGCGCCTCGTCCAAACCCACGAAGACGATGTCCACCTCGCGACTGAGACGGAGCAAGACCGGCGCAGCCGCCGTCCTCGACCAGATCCCGGGTCGGTAGTTGACGTCGAAAGACAAGAGGGTGCCGCTGCCTGCGACCCGGCGGACCAGTTCTTCTGCCAACTCAGCGCACGACGACGACAGACCAGGGGTGACACCAGAAAAATGGACCAGCGTCGCAGTCGTCAGAGGCAACCGGTCCAGCGTGGCTGGTCCCATCCGTGAGGCAGCAGAGCCGCCGCGGTAGTAGTAGACGCGCGTGCCATCAGGACCTGGGTCCTTGAAGTACACCCCCGTGCGTGCATCTGCGTCGCGCTCCACCAGCGATGTATCGACCCCACCGCAGTTGATTGTCTCCAGGATCCGACCGCCCAAGGGATCGGCGCCGACACGACTGACCCAGGCCACGTCGTGGCCCATCTCGCTGAGGTACAAGGCGACGGTGGACTCCGCGCCTCCGACACTGAGCTCGAACACGTCAGCAGCCAGGAGAGACACAGACTCTCGAGGGGTCACCATCACCATTGCTTCACCCAAACAGATAATTCCGGGCGCAACTGAAATCTGGGACATCACGCATCCAACCCTCCCGAATACATGCGGCCGTAGGCGACCGCCCCAGACCATCGCCCTCCGGATGAAGGGAGACCATCCGCGCAACCTTGACTGGGCCCACCTTGACACGCGGGCAAGGTGGGCCCAACATAGCACCGCGCGCACCTGGTGCAAACCCGTTGCATATGTTGCAATCGGCTGATCACCATCTAAGAGCGTCTGTCACGTACCAAAGCGGCTCGATGAGGCCTCACGGCCCCGGCAGGGTCATGTAACAGAAACTGTTTTTCCGGCGTTCTTCATCAGTAGGTTTCTAGTGCCGGCCAGCGGTCGGCGAAGGTGATAGCAAACGCTTGAGAGCGGACTTCCAGCGCATCGTCCATCGTGTGCGGCCTAGCGGCGTTCATTTCACTATCCGGGGTTCGTGCACACGGTCTTGTGGCCATGCGGCCCCGGCGAGCGCCTTAGCAGGCGCCAGGCCGGATCTTTGAGGTGGTCCTCCGGGTGGCTCGGGAGGCGGGTCTGGTGGGGCGTCGGCGGGTGTTGGACTCCAGGCCGATCGATGACGCCGTCGCCACGATGGACACGCTCACCTTGGTCCAGTCGGCGATCCGGGGACTGCTGCGGGTCGCCGACACCGACCTGCAGGCGGAGTTGCGGGTGATGTTGTGCCGCGACGCGACTACGCCGCGGCGGGCAAGCCGGCGTGCGACTTCGACGACGCGGAGGCTCGGGTGGTGTTGGTGGACGCGTTGACCCGCAACGGCCTGGCGCTGCGCGCGGTGTTGGAGGGCCGCGACCTGTCAGAGGCGGTCACCCAGGCGGCGGGGTTGTTGGCCACCGTGCTCGGTCAGGACCTGGAGCAGAGCGGGGACGGCCGCTTCGTGATCGCGCGGCGGGTCGCGAAGGACCGGGTGATCTCCACCGTCGACCCGCAGACCCGCCAAGGGCACAAGGCCACGGCGCGCGGGTTCGACGGCTACCAGGGCCACGTCGCGGTCGATCCGGACAGCAAGGTCATCACCGCCACCGAGGTCAGCGCGGGTAACGCCGCCGCCGCAGAGCTGATCGGCGACCTGTTCGACAAGCCCACCGTGGGGGAGGACCCCGCGGAGGAGGACACAGCTCGCGCCGGTGAGGTGGGCAGGGCCGGTACCGGTGGCGACGAAAGGTGCGTCTACCGCGACAACGCCTACGGAACCGGGGAGTTGCACGACCGGCTGGAGCGGGCCGGGATCGAGTCCACATGTAGGGCCCAGGCGCCGGTCGGTGCGGGTGGCAGGTTCACGAAGGAACGTTTTGATGTCGACCTCGACGTAGACACGGTGACCTGCCCGGCCGGGCGCACAGGGCCGATCCGGCGTGGCTGCGACGGCGTCGGCGCCGCTCACTTCGGGCCGGCCTGCGCCGGCTGCCCGCTGCTGCGTGAGCAGTGGACGACGTCCGCCGCGGGACGCACCGTCCAAGTCGGGATCTACGAGCGGCAACTCGCCGCCGCCCGGGCCAGGCAACAGCACCCGGATTGGGTGGCGGACTACCGTGCCACCGGCCCAAGGTTGAACGCAAGATCACTCACCTGATGCGGCGCCGCCTCGACCGGCGCCGAGCCCGAGTCCGCGGCCAAGTTGAGATCGCCGCCGACTTCGCCCTGCTCGCCACTGCGGTCAACCTCGCCCGCCTCACCGTGCTCGGCGTGGCCAGCACACCCGGCCGAGGATGGGCCGCGAAGATCGGATGACACCCCGAGGACACCCGCTTCCCCCACCGGCTCGCTGGTCGCTGACCGCCTGGGCTGGATCGGGGCCGCTTCGAAGGCGCGAGGATGATCTGGAGCTGCGCTGGTCCACCCCCGGACTTCCACGGTCCAATAACGACCCGCGCACTCCGTTCGACCCAAGGGATTGTTGCTCACCCACAACATCCGTTCGACACCAGCCACCTAGGGTGGGCCCATGGTGACCCTCTCCTCCCTGAAGTCGTCCGCCGTCGTCGACCTGGCTCAGATGCTGCTGGCCGGGGGCATCTCCACGGACCCGCTGGAGAAAGCGCCCACGGTCGAGGACGTCCGGCGGCTGGCCAAGCGCAAGCTGCCCCGGATGGCCTTCGACTTCGTGGACGGGGGCGCCGGCGCGGAGACGACGCTGCGCGCCAACATCGCCGACCTGGCCCGGGTGACCCTGCGGCCGCGCTCCCTGGTGGACGTCTCGGTGGCCTCGTTGGGCACCTCCGTGGTCGGTCAGGCGCTGCCCATGCCGGTGGTGCTGGGCCCCTGCGGACTGGTCCGGGTGATCGGCGGCGACGGCGAGCTGTCCGCGGTCCGGGCCGCGGGCGACGCCGGGATCACCTACACCATCAGCACCGCCTCCAGCTGGTCGATCGAGGAGATCGCGGCGGTCGCCACCGGCCCGCTGTGGTTCCAGCTGTACATGTGGCGCAGCCGGGACGTGGTCACCACCCTCGTCCGGCGGGCGCAGGAGGCCGGTTGCAGCGCCCTGGTGGTCACCGTCGACGTGGCGGTCAACAGCAAGCGGCCCCGCGACCACCGCAACGGGATGTCCATCCCGCCGCAGATCACCGTCCGCAACGCCGCCGGGGCGGTCCGGCACCCCGCCTGGTTCGCCAGCCTGCTGCGCGGTCCAGCCATCGGCTTCCGCAACCTCCAGGGCATCGCCGAGGGGTCCAGCGCCATGTCCCACCAGGAGTACGTCAACACCGAGCTGGCCAACCTCAGCGCCACCTGGGAGGACGTGGCCTGGCTGCGCCGCGTCTGGGACGGGCCGCTGCTCATCAAGGGCATCACCACGGTCGAGGACGCCGAGAGCGCCGCAGCCGTCGGGGCGGACGGCATCTTCGTCAGCAACCACGGCGGCCGCCAGCTCGACGGGGTGCCCAGCTCGGTCAGCGTCCTGCCCGGCATCGTCGACGCGGTCGGCGACCGGCTGGACGTGCTCATGGACGGCGGCATCCGCTCCGGCGGCGACGTGGTCAAGGCGGTGGCGCTGGGGGCCACGGCCACTGCCGTCGGCCGCAGCTGGGTCTGGGGGGCCGCAGCGGCCGGGCAGCGCGGCGTCGAGCACGTCCTCACCATCTTCCGTACCGAGATCGAGGAGAGCCTGATGCTGCTCGGCTGCCCCGTGGTCACCGATCTCGACCGCTCGTGGGTCAACTATCCCGCGGAGTGGCACGCTCTGGGCGCTTCCCGGTCGGCCGCTGCCCCAAGCTGAGCCGCGGATGGTGGCACTGGGTTGACGCTTGTTCAGACAACCCCTTGACAACAGACGGTCCGGTCCTCAAGATCAGACTGCGCCTGCACGGGTGCCGGTGTCTGCTGGCCTCTGGTCAGTGGCCGCTGTCGAGCAATCCCGCAGGTTCGACGACGAGCGAGGGTGGACCACCGTGACCGCAGAGCCGGAGTTCTCCGACGGGGCCGAGGGCGGGGTGGACGGCGGCGGCATAGCGCTGAACCCGGGCACCAAGTCGTGGGTTCCCAAGGGCCACGCCATGAGCTGGTGGACCTTGGTGGTGACCACCGGCGCCATCCTGATGACCTCCATCGACGGTGGCATCCTCCCCGCGGTGCTGCCGGCCATCTCGAAGGAGTTCAACCTCAACGCCAAGCAGGGCGGCTTGATCAACTCCGCCTTCTTCGCGGCGCTGATTGTGGGCGGCATCGTGTTCGGCATCGTCGCCGACCGGATCGGCACCGGTTTCCGGCGCACCTGGACCTGGAACATCGCCATGCTGCTGGCCATCCTGGGCGGCATCCTGACCTGGGGTTTCACCGGCGGCTTCATCACCCTGCTGATCTGGCGGATCCCGATGGGGCTCAGCCGAGGCGGCTCGGAGCCGGTCAACGTGGCCCTGGTCAGCGAGTGGTGGCCCAAGGAGCACCGCGGGTTCGCCCTAGGGGTGCACCACACCGGCTTCCCGATCGGCCAGTTCCTGACCGGCGCCTTGATCGCCTTGATCCTCGGTGTGGGTGGCTGGCGGGAGGCGTTCCTGCTGATCCCGCTGCTGGGCATCATCATCGTGGTGATGCAGTCGTTCATCGGCACCCGCAAGAACCAGATCAAGGTCTACGACTGGATTGACCAGAACCACCTGACCCGGCCGCTACCGGAGCTGTCCACCCGGCTGTCCGGAGGCATCATGGCCCCGGTCAAGGAGGCCCTCAAGAGCTCCAACGTGCGGTGGTCGGTGGTGCTGGTCTTCCTGTTCCTCTGGGGCGAGGCCGGGGCGGTCACCTTCCTGACCACCCAGTTCGTGCAGAACGGGATGGGGCAGGCCCAGGCCGCGCTCATCGCCGGCGCCTCGGGCATCACCGGCTGGATCGGACAGGTCGTGTGGGGGACGGTGTCGGACCACGTCGGCCGCAAGTTCTCCATCACCTTCCTGATCATCGGCTGGGCCGTGGCCCTGGTGGGGATGATCTTCATCGGCGGCGCGACCAGCGCCTGGCTGATCCTGCTGTTCTGGGGCCTGTTCCGCAACGCGCCCTTCCCGGTGGTCTACGCTCTGCTGATCGACTCGGTCCCCAAGGCCGCCGGCACGGCCATGGGCATCATGATCGGCATCGCTCTCGGCCTCTCCGGCGTGTTCGCCTCCCTCGTAGCCGGCGCCATCATCGACGCCTACGGCTTCACCACGCACTACATCGTGCTGGCGGCGATCGTCCTGCTGGCCCTGATCCCGCTGTCGCGGATCAAGGAGACGGTCAGCCACGGCGTCGAGACCTCAGCGAACGTGTCGTGACGCCGGAGTCCGACCTGCCGACCGGAGGCTCCGTCCTGCAGTGCTCGCACGGCAGCCGCCGGGTCGAGCGGGACCGCGACGGCGCGGTCAGCATAGTGGTCGACTCCTGGCACGGGGTCCAGCTCAACTCGCCCAACGACGTGGCGGTAACGTTCCAGGGCATCATCTGATTCACCGACGCCTCGTACGGGATCGAGCGGCCGACCGAGGGGCATACGGGTTAGCCGGAGTACGGCGACCGGTACGTGTTCCGCTTGGAGCCGGACACGGCCGGCTGGACCCGGTGGTGATGGACGTGGAAGGCCCAACGGCCTGGCGTTCTCCCCCGACGAGAGCATCCTCTACGTCGCGGACTCCTCGGTCGACCCACCGGGGGAGGCCGACAACGGGACCGCCTCGGTATGGGTTGCGTGCGTCAGTGCACTGGTGGCTGCCTTCCCCCGACATGGTTGAGGTCGAAGTTTGTGCCGCAGGCTTCGGGAGACGGCACTCGTGGGAGTCCGGTCTCCACGACGCAGTCCTGCTGCGCGCGAGCCACGCTCACTTCCCGCGGCGCAGCACCTCGGTGGCCAGCCGGGCCAGGGTGACGGCCCCGACAGCGCGGAAGGGGTGCAGCGGATGCGGCTCGGCCGAGCCGGTGGGGCCGCCGAGCTCGGTGTGGGCCAGCGCGCTCATCACGACGTACGCGTCCTCGCGGTCCCAGCCGTGGTCATCGACCATCACCGAGAAGAGCGCCTCGTACGCCATCACGACCGAGTCCTGGACCGGGTCGCCGAGGCCGACGCAGATGTAGTCCGTGCCGGTGTCGAGCTGGGGTCCGGTGATGGGCCGGTCCTTCACCAGGTCGACCGAGACCGTCGCGCGGCCGGCGATCTCGATGGCGACGAACGAGGACTCGCCCCGGGCCATCACCGCGTGCAGGTCCCCGATCGAGAGCAGGGCACCCGGCACCTGGACGGGCAGGTAGACGGTGGTCCCCGGCCCGGCGTCGGTCAGGTCCATGTTGCCGCCCGTGGGCAGGGTGGGCATCACGGTGGACCCGTCGGTCTCGGCCGGAGCCAACCCGATGCAGCCGATCATCGGAGCGACGGCGCAGTCCAGCTCCGCCGTCAGCTGCACCCGCCCGTCGGCCACCGGGACCCGGCGGACGAAGAACTCGGGGCCCATGATGTCGGCCAGGGCGCCGGCGCCCGGGATCGAGACCGACCAGCCGCGGTCGGCCATCGCGATGTCGTGGATGGTGACCGCGAGCACGTCG
>JBBQAB010000204.1:0-3389 GCA_038198385.1 Propionibacteriales bacterium | reverse complement strand
GCGGCGTCCTCGGTCTCGAACCAGACCTCGGCCACGGTCGAGTCGTACCACTGCGAGTCAGGGGAGTGGAACTTCATTGAGTCCTCGTTGCCCTTGATGGTGAAGCCCTCCGGCGGCTGGAGACCCACGTAGGAGCCCGCACCGTACTTGCTGTCCTCGGTCGACTCCACCTTGGCCGCGGCGGTCTCGGTGGTCGCCTCGCTGGCGGTGCTGTCCTCGGCGGGGGTGACGGCCTCGGAGGTCGTCTCCTCGGTCGCCGGGGCGGCGGCGGGAGCGGTCGTGCGAGCTGCCGTCTTCTTGGCCGCCGCCGGGGTGCTGTTGGCCTTCTTGCTGTCCTCGACCGACTCGGTGACGAGCTCGATCAGGGCCATCGGGGCGTTGTCGCCCTTCCGGGGCCCGACCTTGGTGATGCGCAGGTAGCCACCCTCACGGTCGGCCATGGTCGGTGCGATCTCGGTGAAGAGCTTGTGCACCACACCCTTGTCGCGGACCGTCGTGAGCACCAGACGGCGGGCGTGGATGTCACCCCGCTTGGCCTTGGTGATCAGCTTCTCCGCGAGCGGACGCAGCCGCTTGGCCTTGGCCTCGGTCGTGACGATCTTGTCGTGCTCGAACAGCTGGCTGGCCAGGTTGGCCAGGATGATCCGTTCGTGCGACGGGCTACCGCCCAGACGAGCGCCCTTGGTGGGTGTAGGCATGTCAGTTCTCCACAGTTCTTGTCGTTACTCAGTGATCAGTTGATCGACGGCGCTGAGCCGGAGGCTCAGTACTGCTCCGTCTCGCTGAAGTCGGCGTCGTCCTCTTCGAGGTCGTCGTAGCGACCGATCGCGGCGAGGGGGTCGAAGCCGGGAGCACTGTCCTTGAGGGACAGACCCATCTCGTGCAGCTTCAGCTTGACCTCGTCGATCGACTTGGAACCGAAGTTGCGGATGTCCAGCAGGTCCTGCTCGCTGCGCGACACGAGCTCGGACACCGTGTGGATACCCTCGCGCTTGAGACAGTTGTAGGACCGGACCGTCAGCTGCAGGTCCTCGACCGGGAGGGCGAGGTCCGCAGCCAGCTGCTCGTCGACCGGCGAGGGGCCGATGTCGACGCCCTCGGCCTCGACGTTCAGCTCACGGGCCAGCCCGAAGAGCTCGACCAGGGTGCGCCCGGCCGAGGCGACCGCGTCGCGGGGCCGGATGGCGGGCTTGGTCTCGATATCGAGGATCAGCTTGTCGAAGTCGGTCCGCTGCTCGACCCGCGTGGCCTCGACCTTGTAGGTGACCTTGAGCACCGGGGAGTAGATGGAGTCGACCGGGATGCGACCGATCTCGGCGTCGACCATCTTGTTCTGCACCGCGGAGACGTAGCCGCGGCCCCGCTCGACGACGAGCTCCATCTCCAGCTTGCCGGAGTCGTTCAGCGTGGCGATGTGCAGCTCGGGGTTGTGCACCTCGACACCCGAGGGGGGCGCGATGTCGGCGGCGGTGACCGCGCCCGCGCCGGCCTTGCGGAGGTACATCGTGACGGGCTCGTCCTCCTCGGAGGACACCACGAGGCTCTTGAGGTTCAGGATGACCTCGGTGACGTCCTCGACGACCCCGGGAATGGTCGAGAACTCGTGCAGGTTGCCCTCGATCTTCAGGCTGGTCACGGCCGCGCCCGGGATGGACGACAGCAGCGTGCGCCGCAGGGAGTTGCCGAGGGTGTAGCCGAAGCCGGGCTCGAGGGGCTCGATGACGAACCGCGAGCGGTTCTCCGAGACGACCTCTTCCGACAGGGAGGGACGCTGTGCGATGAGCATGGTTCTCTTTCCCCGCACCGACCTCTATTTGACGGCGCGGATCCGCCGACGCATCTGGCGTCGACGGGGTGACAGCCCTGGGGGCCCGGACCAATCCGGACCCCCAGGGCGTGATGACTACTTGGAGTAGAGCTCGACGATCAGCTGCTCGGTCACGTCGATCGTGATCTGCGAGCGGGTCGGCAGCTGGTGGACCAGCACTCGGCCGCGCTCGGGCAGGGCCTGCAGCCACGCCGGCACGTCGCGCTCGCCGTGGGTCTCACGGTTGACGATGTGCGGAGTGGTCTCGCGCAGCTTCGGCGCCAGGTCGATGATGTCGTGCGCGCTCACCCGGTAGGAGGGGATGTTCACGCGGTGACCATTCACCAGGAAGTGGCCGTGCACGACGAACTGGCGGGCCTGCCGACGCGTACGGGCGAACCCGGAGCGGTAGATCACGTTGTCCAGACGGGACTCCAGGATCTGCAGGAGGTTGTCACCCGTCTTGCCCTGCAGGCGGTTGGCCTCTTCGTAGTAACGCCGGAACTGCTTCTCCAGCACGCCGTAGGAGAAGCGGGCCTTCTGCTTCTCGCGCAGCTGCAGGGAGTACTCCGACTCCTTGGTGCGACCCTTGCCGTGCACGCCGGGCGGGTACGGACGGCGCTCGAAGGCCTTGTCGCCACCGACCAGGTCAACACCCAGCCGACGCGACTTCTTGGTCATGGGACCGGTATAGCGAGCCATGTTTCTCTCAGTTCCTCGATCGTGTTCGTGGACGCTGGTGAGCGTCAGACGCGGCGGCGCTTGGGCGGACGGCAGCCGTTGTGGGGTACGGGGGTGACGTCGGCGATGGCGCCGACCTCCAGACCGACCGCACCCAGCGACCGGATCGCGGTCTCGCGGCCGGAGCCGGGACCCTTGACAAACACGTCGACGCGCTTCATACCGTGTTCCATCGCGCGACGCCCAGCGGCCTCGGCGGCCATCTGCGCGGCGTACGGGGTCGACTTACGCGAGCCCTTGAAACCGACGGTGCCGGCGGAGGCCCACGCGATCACCGCACCCGTGGGGTCGGTGATGGAGATGACGGTGTTGTTGAACGTGCTCTTGATGTGAGCGTGGCCAGAGACCACGTTCTTCTTTTCCTTCTTACGCACCTTGGTGGTGCGGGTGTTGCGGCCTGCGGTAGCCATAAGTTCTCAGATCTCCTGGAGTCTCAAGCAACGCGGAGCGCTACTTGGCCTTCTTCTTGCCGGCGACGGGTTTGCGCGCGCCCTTGCGGCCACGAGCGTTGGTGCGGGTGCGCTGGCCCCGTACGGGCAAGCCACTGCGGTGACGACGTCCCTGGTACGAACCGATCTCGACCTTGCGACGGATGTCGGAAGCGACCTCACGGCGGAGGTCACCTTCGGTCTGGTAGTTCGCTTCGATCCAGTCACGCAGCGCGACGAGGTGGTCGTCGTTGAGCTGGTGGACGCGGAGGTCGCCACTGATCTGAGTGGCTTCCAGGGTCTCCAGAGCGCGGGTGCGACCCACGCCGAAGATGTAGGTAAGGGCGACCTCGAGGCGCTTGTCGCGCGGAAGGTCCACCCCGATGAGACGTGCCATCAGGCGGTACAACCTT
>JBBQAB010000203.1:0-4820 GCA_038198385.1 Propionibacteriales bacterium | reverse complement strand
TTGTGCAGGACAAAAGTCGCTGCAATTACGCTTGAGTGGGGCGGGTGGGGCTCGAACCCACGACCCAGGGATTATGAGTCCCCTGCTCTAACCGGCTGAGCTACCGCCCCTCGACAGTCGGCGTCGGTCTCCCGTCCAGCTCGGGGACGCAGCACGACCAGGTACGATGATAGCCAGTCGAACCGGTCTCAACTCGTCGACGCCCGGTCATCCACCGACCCGGTATGGACGGCCCCAGTCTGGACTGCACCAGGGTCGACCGGTCCCGCCTCGACCGGGGCGCCGTGCCCGAGCAGCCGATTCTGGGCGTGGATGATCCCGGTCACGATCAGCGCCGTGCCCGACAGCGCCGTCACCGAGGCGAGTGCCTCGTCGCCGGCGCTCCACAGCAGCTCCAGGTCCCCGCCGTGCGGCAGCCGGCTGAACGGCCAGGCCACCACCCAGCCCACGAAGAACCAGCCCTGGGCGGCGAACCAACCCGGGAGCCTGGCCTCCGGCGTACGCCGCTGCGCCAGGCTCAGCGCCAGCGGCACGATCCAGACGAAGTGGTGCAGCCAGGACACCGGCGAGGCCAGCAGGCTGGCGAGCCCACACAGGTTGACGGCCATGGCCCGGTCCCCGAGGCGGTGCCACAGCACTGCCGCCCAGACCCCGAGCAGGGCCAGGACCCCGGACGCGGTGAGACCGGCGAGCGCGGCCCCGCGCCCCAGCCCGAAGACCCGGACGACGTCGGCCATCACCGACTGGTTCGTGTAGTAGATGACGCTGTGGCCCAGGCCGGTGTCACCGTGGGCCAGCCGACCCCAGAACTCGATGGACCGCTGCGGGGCGACAACCGCGCTGGCCAGGGTGACCAGCAGGCCCACCGCGATCGCGGTCAGGGCGGCCCGCCAGCGGCGTACGGCCAGCAGGTAGACCACGAAGATGGCCGGGGTGAGCTTGATCGCCGCGGCGAGGGCGGTCAGCGTCCCCTGGGGCAGGATCCGGCGCGAGAACACGCGCGGCCCCGGCACCAGGTCGAGCACGACCAGCGCGACCAGGAAGATCCCCAGCTGTCCGAAGGCCGAGGTCTGGACGACCGGCGCCATCAGGTAGATGGCCCCGGTGCTGACCAGGCACAGCCGCCAGCCCTGCAGGCCGAACCGGTGCAGGACCGCCACGATCGCCAGCGCCCCGGCGGCGGTCCAGGCGATCTGGACCAGCGTGCGGGGGAGCAGGGCCAGGGGGACGGCGAGCACGGCCGCGAACGGTGGGTAGAGGAACTGCAGCTGGCCGGGCAGGTCGTAGAAGTCCCCGCCCTGCAGCAGGACCCGTCCGGCCTGGCGGTAGACCTCGAGGTCGACCAGGTTGGAACGCCAGGGGAGGGCGGTGCCACCGAAGGTGTTGGTGGCCGCGTCGAGCGCGGCCAGGATCGGCAGCACACAGATGGCGATCCCGCGGAGGAGGCTGTTCACCGGGCCGGCTCGAGCGCGAGCCAGTCGTGGATGGTCCGCCCGACCCCGGACTCGGCGTTGCTCGGCACCACCGGGAAGTCCAGGGCGTGCAGGACCGGGTGCGCGTTGGCCACCACCCTCGGCATCCCCACCCACGACAGCATGTCGACGTCGTTGGGCATGTCCCCGAAGGCGGCCACGTGGGCGCGGTCCACCCCGAGCCGCTCGCAGCAGCGGGCCAGCATGCTGGCCTTGCTCACCCCCGGCGCGCTGAGCTCGACGAGCCCGAGGTCCCGGGTGGCGGAATGGGTGGCGGTCAGGGCGGAGCCGAGCACACCCCGTACGCGCTCCAGCAGGTCGTCGGGAGCCAGGTCGGCACTCTGCACCAGCAGCTTGACCGCCTCGGAGCGGCGGACGAGCTCGTGGGCCGGCCCGGTGGACAGCGCCGGGTCCGTCCCGTCGTCGGTGGCCCACGTCCGATAGCTCGGCTCGTAGCCGAAGTGGGTGCCCGACTCGAAGGCGAACGACACCCCCGGGACGGCGGCCCGCACCCGGTGCACGGCGTCCAGGGCCACCTCCGGGTCGATGCAGATCCGGTCCAGCACCGTGCCGGTGCCCAGGTCGTACAGCACGGCCCCGTTGCTGGCGATCACCGTCGGGTGGGCGCCGGGCAGGTGGCGGACGACGTCGAGCCAGCGGACCGGTCGGCCGGTAGCGAACAGCAGCGGGATGCCGGCCCGCTGGGCCGCGAGGACGGCGGCCTCGTTGGCGGGGCTGACTGTTCCGTCGGGGGACAGGAAGGTGCCGTCGAGGTCGGTGGCGATCAGCCGGGGAGCGGAGGCGGCCACTAGAGCTTGGAGCCCGGCGTCGGGCTGGCGGCGGCGGTGCCCGAGTCCGACGGCGTGGGCGCACCACTACCGGACTCGGTTCCCGAGGGGGAGGGTGAACCCGAACCTGAGGGAGAGGGTGAGCCCGAGTCGGACGGCGACGGTGAACCCGACTGCGGCGAGGGTGAGCCCGACTGCGGGGACGGTGAGCCCGACTGCGGGGACGGTGAGCCCGACTGCGGGGACGGGGAGCTGGAGGCCGGGCGCGGGCTGCCGGAGGACCCGGTCGGGGGCGGCGGGGCCTGCGGGGGCTGGTTCCGGAAGATCAGGATGGCGATCAGGACGGCGACCGCGGCCAGCAGCATCATCAGCAACCACGAGACCAGGATGGTGCGCCAGCCGGCGCGGTCGTAGCGGCCGGGCCACGGCAGAGGCCACAGCCGAGCCAGACCGGGCTTCACGCGGTCCACCCAGTAGTGCTCGTAGTCCGGGCCGGCGGGCGTGCCCAGCGGGGACAGGGTGGCGAGCTGGACCTGGTCGAGGATGTGGTCGGCCTCCCGCGCGGCCTCGGCGGTGCCGTCGTAGGTCAGGGCGGCCCAGGGCGCGAGGGGACGGTCGTCGGGGGTGACGGGCCCAGCGGCCTCGCCGCGGAACCGACGGCCCAGCCGGCCGCTGTCCTGCCCCTGACCACCGCGGGCGACCACGTGGTCGATGTGCATCGCGTTGACCAGCCCGGCCAGCCGGTCCCGAGCTGCGGCGTCGGCGGCCGCGCCCTCGGAGAGCAGCACCACGAGCACCGGGACGTTGTCGGCGGTGTGGGCGGTGAAGGCGACGCCGGCCGGGGTGTCCGCCAGTCGGGCGTCGAGCCAGAACTCGTCGATCTTGGGCGGGTCGGTAGCGAGCAGCGGCGTCACCGGGACCCAGGTCGACTCCCGCGGGTCGCCGGGGGTGCCGAAGACCTCGTCGACCTCGGAGGGGCCGACCGGGGGTCCGACCGGCAGGTCCGGGCCGCCGGGGGGTGGCTCAGGCGTCGACATCGCTCCCTATCTGGTCACCGCGCAGGCGTGGCTGCGGCGGACGGTCTGCCCCGTACGCGAAGGTGCGGGCCCAAGGAGTCTATTCGCGATCCTGGGCCGGTCCGGCCCGTCGATGGCGGTCGGCTTGGGCTGCTCCCTACGATGGGTACCGAGGTCTGCCACAATGGGGCCGTCCGCCGCGGGGCGTGGACGGGTAGGGTGTGCAGGCTCCCGGGCCCCCTCGGGAGTGTCCACCGACCCGCCGAACCGCGGTGCGGTCGAGCGGCCGCGGCCAGCAGGAACGGCCCGGCTGACGACGACAACACAGGAGCGAATGCGTGAGTAGCCCGTCCCACGGCCCGACCGGACAGTCTGCCGGCGAGTCGCCGACGTCGTCCGACGCGCATGCTGACGACTCGCGGGGCCGTTCTCTCCCCGACGGCCAGCAGCCGATCGGCCACGAGCAAGCCGCCAAGATGCTCAAGGACGCCATCGCCCAGGTGCAGTGCGTCATCGTGGGGCAGGACCACATGGTCGAGCAGCTGATGGTCGGGCTGCTGGCCAAGGGCCACATCCTCCTCGAGGGCGTGCCCGGAGTGGCCAAGACCCTGGCCGTCCGCAGCTTCGCCACCGTGGTGGGCGGCGACTTCGCCCGAATCCAGTTCACCCCGGACCTGGTCCCCTCCGACATCGTCGGCACCCGCATCTACAAGGCGAGCCAGGAGGGCTTCGACGTCGAGCTCGGGCCCGTGTTCGTGAACTTCGTGCTCGCCGACGAGATCAACCGGGCCCCGGCCAAGGTGCAGTCGGCCATGCTTGAGCTGATGGCGGAGAAGCAGGTCTCCATCGCCGGCAAGACCTACCCCGCCCCGAACCCCTTCATCGTGATCGCGACCCAGAACCCGGTCGAATCCGAGGGTGTCTACCCGCTGCCCGAGGCCCAGCGTGACCGCTTCCTGCTCAAGGTCGACGTGCCCTACCCCCGCGGCAACGAGGAGTTCGAGATCCTCCGGCGGATGAGCGTGGACCCGCCCTCGGCGCGGCCGGTACTCAACCCGGACCTGGTCCGGGCCCTGCAGCGGCAGGCCGAGGGCGTCTTCGTCCACAACCTGGTCGCCGAGTACATCGTCCGCCTGGTCCTGGCCACCCGTACGCCGGCCGAGTTCAACCTGCCCGACCTGACCTCGGTCATCCAGATCGGCTGCAGCCCGCGCGCCACGCTGGGCCTGGTCGCGGCGTCCCGCGCCCTCGCCCTGATCCACGGGCGCGACTACGTCCTGCCGACCGACGTGCAGGCCGTGGCCAAGGACGTGATGGCCCACCGCATCACCCTGGGCTTCGACGCCATCGCCGACAACATCACCCCGGCCCAGGTCGTGGAGCGCATCGTGGCCATGGTGCCCCCCCCTACGCCGGTCTGGCAGGGCGGGCAGCAGCAGGGCAGTCCGCAGCAGGCCGGCCAGCAGTCCGAGTCCCAGGGGCGGCAGTCGCAGCCCCAGGGCAGCTCCCAGCCGGCTCCGCCCCCCCCCCCGGTTGCGCGGGGC
>JBBQAB010000202.1:0-5282 GCA_038198385.1 Propionibacteriales bacterium | reverse complement strand
CCCGGCCTCACCAGATGCCCAACCACCGACTCCGCATCCAGCAACTCACGCTGATCCTCAGACCGACCCTGCACACCCCTATCGTCTCGGCCCGCTCGAACCCAAACCCGAACGACACGCTTTGTTCAGGAGTCTCCTAGGTGGGGAGCTCGGTGGGGTCGGCGCCAGCGGCTGACGGCGACCCGGTGGGCCACGTCCGGACCCAGGCCTGGGGCGACTGCTCGGCGTCCACGGCCCGGCGCTTGTCCCAGGCGCGGACGAACGCCTCCTGGACGCAGTCCTGGGCCTCGGTCGCGTTGCCGCACCTGGCGTAGCTCTGGCCCACCAGACGTCGGAACGAGGTCTGGTCGAACGCGTCGAAGGTCGCTCCGTCCAGGGGGCGGCCTCCGGTCCGGGCCGGGGCGGGCGGGCCGGTGTCCGGGAGACCACGACGTGCTCCCGCCGACGCGGCGTCGATCTCCCTGCGGTCTCCTCGGGGTGGTGACACCAGCACTACGCCCCACCGCACGCCCCGGTTGCCTCCCGGACGGCTGTTCACACCCGGACCCAGGACCCGCAGGGACCCGGCCTCGGTCCCGGCGGTCAGGAGCCGGCGGCACCAGGCAGCCCGGCGGCCGCTAGTGCACGCGCCAGACCCTCGACCTGGGCGGGGGTCGCCTCGACCATCGGGGACCGCAGACCTCCGACGCCGCGACCTTGCAGGGCCAGACCGGCCTTGACCATGATGCAGCCCTGGGTGGCGAAGACGCCGGTGAAGATCGGCAGCAGCTCACGGTGCAGGGCGAGCGCCCGCCCGACCTCGCCGGCCAGGTAGGCCTTGATCATGGCCTTGGTGCCCCGTCCGCTGAAGTGGGTCGAGGTCCCCACGATACCGACCGCGCCGATCGAGAGCAGCGGCAGCGTAACGGCGTCGTCACCGGAGTAGAAGGCGAGGTCGGTCTGCGCCATCACCTGGGCGGAGCCGGTCAGGTCGCCCTTGGCGTCCTTGACCGCCACGATCCGGGGGTGGCCGGCGAGCTCGACCAGCACGTCGCTGGGCAGCGCCACCCCGGACCGGTGCGGGATGTCGTAGAGCATCACCGGCAGGTCCGTGGTGTCGGCGACCGTGGTGAAGTGCTCGACCAGGCCCGCCCGTGGGGGCTTGGAGTAGTAGGGGGTGACCACCAGCAGGCCGTGCGCTCCCGCGTCGGCCGCCGCCTCGGCCAGGTGCTGGGTGTGGGCCGTGCTGAAGGTGCCCACCCCGGCCAGAACCTGGGCCCGGTCCCCCACCGCGTCCAGCACCGCCCCCAGCAGGGCGGACTTCTCGGCGTCGGTCGTGGTCGGGGACTCACCGGTCGTGCCGCTGACGACGAGGCCGTCGTGGCCCTGCTCGTCGACGAGGTAGCGGGCCAGCCGCCGTGCCCCGTCCAGGTCGAGCACACCGTCGGCGGCGAACGGGGTCACCATGGCGCTCAGCAGTCGACCGAAGGGCGGCGTGGGCATGGCGGTCATCCTAACGGGCTGGTCGGACGCGGAGTCCGGGCGAGGTGGGGCTAGCGGGAGCTCGGCTCGATCACCACGAGCGGGTCACCGTCGTTGACCACGTCCCCCTCGGAGACGGTGATCTCGGCGACCACCCCGGCCACCTCGGCGAGCACCGGGATCTCCATCTTCATCGACTCCAGGATCACCACGGAGTCCTCTGCGGTCACCTGCTGCCCGACCTCGACCTCGACCTTCATCACGGCGGCGACGAGCTCGGCGACCACGGTATGACTCATGCTGGCCATCGTAGGGTTTCCGGCGTCCGACCCGTACGGGCGTGGCGCTTCGGGAGCCGCATTTCGCTAGGCTGGCCCTCGTGACCGCGCCCGCAGCCAAGACCTCCGCCTCATCCGCCCCGAAGCCCGCCTCGTGGGCCTACGCCGAGGACTTCAGCGAGGAGTCCGAGGCGACCGGTCAGGCCCGCGCCGCAGCCGCCCAGCTCGGAGTGGAGTCGCTGAGCCGGGGCGCCGCCAGCGCCCTGACCCTGCTGGCCACCCTGGTACAGGCCCGCGCGGTGGTCGAGATCGGCACCGGGTCCGGCGTCTCGGGTCTGGCCCTGTTCGCCGGCATGCAGCCCGAGGGCATCCTGACCAGCGTGGACATCGAGGCCGAGCACCAGCAGGCGGCGCGTCGCTCCTTCGTCTCGGTCGGCATTCCCAGCCGTCGCTTCCGGCTGATCGGCGGCTCCGCGCTCACCGTGCTGCCGAAGCTGAGCGACGGGGCGTACGACCTGGTCCTGGTGGACGCCGACACGATGGAGTACGCAGAGTACGTCGAGCAGGGGGTCCGGTTGCTCCGCCACGGCGGTGTGCTCGTGGTCAACCACGCCTTCGGCTCCGACCGGACTTCCGACCTGTCCCAGAACGACGAGGAGACCGAGTCGCTCCGGAGCGCCATCAACGCCGTACGCGAGAACGAAGACCTGCTGACCTCTCTGCTTCCCGTCGGGGACGGGCTGCTGGTCGCCGCCAAGCGCTGACCGACCCCCACACTCGGACATACGAAAGACCGCCCACCCGTACGGGGGCGGCCTTCGCGCCCCACTCACACCTTGGAGACGGTCACGCCCTTGCCGACCACGGTGATGCCACCGTCGGAGATAGTGAAGCCTCGGGCCAGGTCGGCCTCGCGGTCGACTCCCACCTGCGCCCCGTCGGGGACCACGACGTTCTTGTCCAGGATTGCGTTCCTGATGGTGGCCTTGCGACCGATCGTCACGTTGGCCAGGATCACCGATTCGCTCACCTTGGAGTTCTCGTCCACGCGCACGTTGGGCGAGAGCACCGAGCTCTCGATGGACCCCCCGGAGATGATGCAGCCGGGGCTGACGATCGAGTCCAGGGAGAGACCGCGGAGGGTGAACTTGGCCCCGGGCATCTGGACCGGGTAGGTCCAGATCGGCCACTCCTGGTTGTACAGGTTGAACACCGGGTCGACCGAGACCAGGTCCATGTGGGCCTCGTGGTAGGCGTCGATCGTCCCCACGTCGCGCCAGTAGGCCTGGTCGCGGCCGGTCGAGCCGGGGACCTGGTTGGCGGTGAAGTCGTAGACCTGGCCTTCACCGCGGTTCACGAAGTCCGGGATGATGTCGCCGCCCATGTCGTGCCGCGAGTCCGACTTCTCCGCGTCGGCGGCCAGGCACTCGATCAGCGCCTCACTGGTGAAGATGTAGTTGCCCATCGAGGCGAAGGAGGCGTGAGGGTCATCCGGCAGCCCGGGCGGGTCGGCCGGCTTCTCCAGGAACTCCAGGATCTTGTTGTCCGCTCCGGCGTCGATCACCCCGAAGGCGCTGGCCTGCTCGCGCGGCACCCGGATGCCGGCGACGGTGCAGCCGAGACCGCCGTCGATGTGGGCCTCCAGCATCTGCGAGACGTCCATCCGGTAGATGTTGTCGGCCCCGAAGACCACGACGTAGTCGGGCTTCTCGTCGACGATCAGGTTCATGGACTGGTGGATCGCGTCGGCGCTGCCCTGGTACCACCGGGGGCCGAGCCGCTGCTGAGCCGGGACCGGGGTGACGTAGTTCCCGAGCATGGTCGACATCCGCCAGGTCAGCGAGATGTGGCGGTCGAGCGAGTGCGACTTGTACTGGGTGAGAACCGCGATCTGACGCATCCCGGCGTTGGCCAGGTTGGAGAGCACGTAGTCGATCAGACGGTAGGTCCCCCCGAACGGGACGGCGGGCTTGGCCCGGTCCATGGTGAGAGGCATCAGCCGTTTTCCTTCCCCACCAGCGAGAACAATGGACAAGACCTTCGGGCGCGCAACCATGGTTGAAACCTAGGGCGTCGGGCTGGCAGGCGACAAGGGGCGCGCCAATTCCTCGGACGGTGATCATCTTCTCGTCATCCGGCGGAGGGGCCACGAGCCCTGTTCAGCCGTCCGCGCCGTATGGAACGATGCGGTGCATGACGCCTGACAACGCCGATCGGCTGTCCATCTCACTTCTCACCCGGGAGTACCCGCCGTCGATCTACGGCGGCGCCGGGGTCCACGTGGCCCAGCTCGTCCCCCAGCTCCGCAAGCTGATCGACGTCGACGTCCAGTGCATGGGTGAGCCCCGCGAGGGCGCCACTGCCCACGCCGAGAACTACCCGCCCGGGGCCAACGCCGCGCTACGGGTGTTCGGGGCCGACCTGTCGATGACCGCCGCTGTGCCTGAGGTCGACCTGGTCCACTCCCACACCTGGTACGCCAACCTCGCCGGTCACCTCACGGGGCTGCTGCACGGCATCCCGCACGTGGTCAGCGCGCACTCCCTCGAGCCGCACCGCCCGTGGAAGGCCGAGCAGCTCGGCGGTGGCTACCAGCTCTCGTCCTGGGCCGAGCGGACCGCGTTCGAGGGGGCCGACGCCGTCATCGCGGTCAGCGCCGGCATGCGGACCGACACCCTGGACTCCTACGGCAACCTCGACCCCGCCAGGGTGCACGTGGTGCGCAACGGGATCGACGCCGACGAGTTCGCCCCCGACACCGGCACCGACGTGGTCACCGACCTCGGGATCGACCTGGACCGCCCCTCGGTGGTCTTCGTCGGCCGCATCACCCGCCAGAAGGGCCTCGTGCACCTGGTGCGGGCCGCGGAGCAGTTCGACCCCGAGACCCAGGTCGTGCTGCTCGCCGGGGCCCCCGACACCCCCGAGATCGCCCAGCAGGTCGGCGACGCCTTCAAGCACCTGCAGTCCACCCGGGGCAACGTGCTCTGGATCGAGGAGATGCTCCCCCGCCAGCACGTACGCCAGGTCCTCTCGCACGCCACCGTGTTCGCCTGCCCCTCGGTCTACGAGCCGCTGGGCATCGTCAACCTGGAGGCGATGGCCTGCGAGACCGCGGTGGTGGCCTCAGCGGTGGGCGGCATCCCCGAGGTCGTGATGGACGGCGAGACGGGTTACCTGGTGCCCTACGACCCGGCCCAGGCGGGCGACCCGGCCGCAATCGCCACCTTCGAGGCCTCGCTGGCCGAGCGGGTCAACAGCCTGACCCGGGACCCCGAGCGCGCCCGGGCGTTCGGCCTGGCCGGCCGGCAGCGCTGCATTGACGAGTTCAGCTGGGCCAAGATTGCCGCCGAGACGGTCGACGTCTACCGCCGGGCGATCGAGGTCCACGGCAGCTGAGGCGGCTGCGGACACAACGACGGGGGCCCACCGGCGGTTCGCAGCAGTGGCCCCCGGGGTTTGTGACCCGCTATACCCCGTCAGCCGTCACGTGAACCGCGAGCTCCGGGGGCGACCGCGCCGTGTGCTCCAGCCCGTGGCGTG
>JBBQAB010000201.1:0-2442 GCA_038198385.1 Propionibacteriales bacterium | reverse complement strand
CAGCCCGAACATGTCAGGCACGAAGATGCCGAGCACGCCGACCAGCAGATAGACGACGCCCACCCCACCGACCACCGTGCGGACGGCGCTGTCCGAACCACGGAAACCCACCGCAGCCATCAGCCCGCCTGAAAGGAGGTGCACGATGTCCTCGGCGATGTCGATGTTCAGCACGCCCAGAAGCGACTTCTCCCCCAGCACCAGACCAACGATACCGATGAGTATGACGACGACGCCGACGACCTTGGCGTATGTACGCGCGTTCACTTCTGTCTCCCATGCTTGTTGTGGCAGGCCATGTCGGCATGCTGGCCCAGTAAACCAGGACGGTCTTGTCGGGTCTTAGCGGGGCTCAGTCCGGGTCGAGAGCCTGAGCAACCGCCGCCGGGGCCAAGCCGTAGGCCAGGTGCGGCGTCATCGACTTCGGTGATCTCTTCGCCGCGACCCCGCCGGTGACCTCGCCGCCAGCTGGATCTTACTGCCCGACGGCGCCGGCGACCGGTTCTACCAGGCCTACCAGCCGACCCCGGACGCCGCGCCCCTGCGACGCGCCCGCGGCTGCTCAGCGCCCGGGTGCGGGACCGGCCGATACGGCGGATCAAGGACCTGCCGGCGTCGGGGCAGCAGGTGCAGCTGTGGTGGCGTAAGCGTCGGCTGGTCTGCGCCGAACCGTGGTGCCGGCGCCGGTCGTTCACCCAGACCAGGACCGCGATCCGTCCCCGCGCGCGGGTCAGTGAGCGGCTCCGCGCCCGGGTCGAGGAGGCCGTCGCGGGCAGTAACCGGGCCGTCTCTGACGTGGCCGCCGAGGGATCTCGTGGCCGACCGCTCACCGGGCGCTGGTGGCGGTGGCGGCGGGTGGCTGCCCGCACCGACACCGACAACCCGGCTGGGTATCGATGAGACCCGGTTCCGGTCGGTCCGCTGGCTGAGCGACGAGATCAGCTGGAGACGATCCGACCGTGGCTGACCTCGTTCGTCGACTGCTCCCGCGACGGCCCCGGAGCGCTGCTCGGCTTGGCGCCCGGGCGGAGCGGCGGCTGCGTCGTCGACTGGCTGGGCGAGCAGACCGCGGGGCCGACCACGCACTGAAGGCTTCAACCGCATCATCAAGCAGACCAAACGAGTCGGCTGCGGCTACCGCAACATGGACAACTACCAACGCCGTATCCTCAGCCACATCGCGGTCACCCGCCCGCTCAGATCAGCAGCATGAACGGCCCACACCCCGCCAAAAATCGAAGAGCCATCAACCCCGTCGACCAGGACGGTAGCGCTCGTGGACAGGTCCCTGTCGTAGGACGTCCCCGCGTTGTAGGTCCAGCGGGTGGCTCCGCTCCGCGAGTCGAGCGCGCGGAGCACCCCGGCATTCGTCGCGGCAAGCACTGACCACGTCCAGCAGTAGGACCGGTCCGGGCGTCGCGGCGGCGACGAAGGGGCGTCGGCACGCAGGGGCACGTGACCGACGTTCTCAGTCGGTGGTCCTAGCCGCCGCCGCGGCGGCGACCGCCTCGGCTTCTGCACGCTCTAGCGCGGCTGCGGCGTTGATCAGCCCGAGGTGGCTGAAAGCTTGCGGGAAGTTGCCCAGCAATTCCCCTGAGGTGGGGTCGACCTGTTCAGCGAGTAGGCCGAGGGAGCTGGCGTGGCCGGCGGCCCGGCTGAGCACGGCCCGGGCGCGTTTAGTCTGACCGGTCAGGGCGAGGGCATGCGCGAGCCAGAACGTGCAGAGCAGGAACGTACCTTCGGGTTCCGTGAAGCCGTCTGCTCCCCGGTAGCGATAGAGCAGGCCGCGGTCGTCGCTCAGTGCGGCCTGGATTTGGTCGATGGTGGCAAGGACCCGCGGGTCGTTGCCGGGCAGGAAACCGACGATCCCGAGCAGCAGCACGGAGGCGTCCAGCTCGGCGGAGCCGAACGACTGGGTGAAGGCGCCGACCGAGGCGTTCCACCCTTCGCGCTCGATGGCGGAGCGGATGGTGTCGCGGACCTCGGTCCAGCGGTCTACCGAGGAGCCGGCGAGCAGCCCGCAGTTGACCAGGCGAACGCCCCGGTCGAGAGCGACCCAGCACATCAGCTTGCTGTGCAGGAACGGCCGGGGCGGACCACGGAACTCCCAGATACCCTGGTCGTCGTCACGCCACATCCGGGCGGCCGCGTCGACCGCGGCGACCAGGAAGGACCGGGTGCGGTCGTCGACGTCGTGCAGCTGGTCACGGAAGGTCCAGGCGGCGTCGAGGAAGGCGCCGTAGACGTCGATCTGGCGTTGCCGCCAGGCCTCATTACCGATCCGCACCGGCCCGCTGCCGCGCCAGCCGCCCAGCTGGGGCAGGATCCGCTCGCTGAGGTCGCGTTCACCCCCGATCCCGAACATGATCTGCAGCGGCGCTCCGCGGTCGAGCTGGGTGGCCGCCGCGAGGGAGATGAAGGCGAAGAATCGGCTTGCCTCAT
>JBBQAB010000200.1:0-6358 GCA_038198385.1 Propionibacteriales bacterium | reverse complement strand
GCACACCGACGCCATCGACGACGTGCTCAAGCACAAGGAAGCCGAGCTGATCGAGGTCTGAGCGTTCTGCCGAGCGTCCAGACGTCCGACCCGAGTGAGGTGCCCGACGTGACTGACACGACCCGCCCCGTGGCCTCCCACGGCAGGGCGGGTCGCAACCTGCCGGCCGCCATCGGGGTCGGCGTCGGGCTCGGCGCGTACGTGGTGCTCAGCCTGGTCCTTCTGAAGCCGGCCTTCGTGGTCCTCGTCGCGGCGGCGCTCGCTCTGGCCTCGGTCGAGCTCCACCAGGCCCTGCGACGTCACGGCATGACCTCGTCCATCGTGCCGATCGTGGCCGGCAGTATCGCGATCTCCATCGGGTCCTACCTGGCGGGCCTGCAGACCCCGGTGGTCTTCTCGACCACCAGCGTACTGCTCGCCGCTCTGGCCCTGACTGTGCTGGCGGCCCTGATCTGGCGGATGCCGGGGGGAGCCGAGGGCTACGTGAAGGACGTCGCGGCCAGCCTGTTGATCATCGGCTACGTCCCAATGCTGGGCTCCTTCACCGCCCTGATCCTGGCCGGCGAGCAGGGTGTGGCCCGAACCGTGACCTTCCTGCTGATCGTGGTCATGAACGACACCGGTGGCTACGTGGCGGGCGTCCTGTTCGGCAAGCACCCGATGGCGCCGCACATCAGCCCCAAGAAGTCCTGGGAGGGACTGGCCGGGTCCTTCGTGTTCGGGATCGCGTCGGGTGTGCCAATGGCCGTGTACGGGCTGCACGTACCCTGGTGGGTCGGGCTCGTGCTCGGAGTCTGCCTGGTCGGGGTCGGCACCTGTGGCGACCTGATCGAGTCACTCGTCAAGCGGGACCTCGGGATCAAGGACATGAGCTCGTTCCTGCCCGGCCACGGCGGTGTGATGGACCGTCTGGATTCGCTCCTGGTCGCGGCGCCGGTAGCCTGGCTCATCATGTACATCTTGGTTCCCGGCGGATGAGCACCCCGACTCCGGCGGACAGCACTGTTCCCCCCGATCCCGATCTCGACAGCAGCCCCGATCTCAGCGCCAGCCCCCATGCCAGCGCCAGCCCCGATCTCAGCCCTGGCCCGGAGCTCAGTCCCAGCCCGAGCCTGTCGTCCCCGCTGCCGCTGGTGTTCAACGCACCCAAGCGGGGCAAGCCGCCCACGCACTGGGCCGACCTCAGCTCCACGCAGCGGCGGGAGGCGGTGGAGGCGTCCGGTCACCGGGCCTACCGTGCCCGTCAGCTGTCGGCCCACTACTTCGAGGGGCTGCGCGACGACCCCGCGGACTGGACCGATCTCCCCGGGACGGTGCGCAAGGAGCTGTCCGAGAAGTTCCTGCCGACCCTGCTCAACCCGGTCCGGGAGCTGAAGTGTGACGACGACACGACGGTGAAGTCGCTGTGGCGGCTGCACGACGGGGCCCTGGTGGAGAGCGTCCTGATGCGC
Source organism: Propionibacteriales bacterium (assembly GCA_038198385.1). GTDB lineage: Bacteria > Actinomycetota > Actinomycetes > Propionibacteriales > Propionibacteriaceae > Microlunatus. The sequence continues at coordinate 4,907 of JBBQAB010000200.1, read as the reverse complement.
TATCCCGACCGGGTCACGATGTGTGTGTCCTCGCAGGCCGGCTGTGGCATGGCCTGCCCGTTCTGCGCCACCGGCCAGGGTGGGCTGCAGCGCAACATGAGCACCGCCGAGATCGTCGAGCAGGTGCTGGACGGCGCCCGTCGCCTCGACCGTGGGCAGATCGCCGGGGGCCCGGGACGGGTCAGCAACGTGGTCTTCATGGGTATGGGTGAGCCCATGGCCAACTACAACGCCGTCATCGGGGCCGTACGCCAGCTCGTGACGCCGGCGCCTGACGGGCTGGGCATGAGCGCCCGCGGGATCACGCTCTCTACCGTGGGCCTGGTACCGCGCATCCAGCAGCTGGCCACCGAGGGCATCCCCGTCACCCTCGCGCTGTCCCTGCACGCGCCCGACGACGAGCTCCGCGACGAGCTGGTCCCGATCAACACCCGCTGGAACGTCGACGAGGTGGTCGACGCGGCCTGGGAGTACGCGCGGGCCACGAAGCGGCGGGTGTCGATCGAGTACATCCTGATCCGCGACATCAACGACCAGGCCTTCCGGGCCGACCTGCTGGCCAAGAAGCTGAAGCGGCGGGGCAACTGGGGCTGGGTGCACGTCAACCTGATCCCGCTCAACCCGACTCCCGGCTCGATCTGGACCGCATCCCGTCGTCGCGACGAGGCGGAGTTCGTCCGCCGGCTTGAGGCCAAGGGGGTTCCGGTCACGGTGCGCGACACCCGGGGACGCGAGATCGACGGCGCCTGCGGGCAGCTCGCCGCCTCCGACGTCTGAGGCGGAGCCGGGGAGCCGGAACCGGGCAGCCGGAGCCGACGGTCCCGTCAGGGTCGGGCTCCCGCAGACGGCAGCGGGACGATCTGGGCGCCGATGACCTGCCCGTCGGCCAGGTCCAGCAGACCGAGGGTGCCGTACGGCTGACGTCGGCGGTCCGTGGGGGAGCCGGGGTTGAAGACCCGGACCTCCCCGGTCACGTCCATCGGGATATGTGAGTGTCCGAAGACCACCAGGTCCGCGGTGGGGAAGCGTCGGCGCATCCGCGCCGGGCGCCCAGTGGCCGGTCCACTGTCGTGGACCATGGCCACCCGGACCCCGGCCAGGCTGAGCTCGACCGTCTCGGGGGCTCCCCAGTCAGCGACCTCAGGCTGGTCGTTGTTGCCCATCACCACCTCGACGGGAGCAAACCCGGACAGGGCCTCCAGCACGTCCACGGTGCAGACGTCACCGGCGTGCAGGACCAGGTCCGCCCCGCTCAGGTGCGCGGCGACCGCGGCGGGGAGACCCTTCCAGTGACGCGGGGCGTGGGTGTCGGACAGCACGACCACGCGCATCGTCGTCGGTGGCATCATCGGCTCCTCCCGTTCCGGCCTGTGTCGGGGCCGGATGCCCAACCATCATCCCCGGTCCCGCGGTCGCGTCGGGCCGACCGCCGCGACCGGAGGACCGTGGAGACGGCAAGGGCCCTGGGGATAGCTCCGGACGGTCAGTCGCTGCTGGGCGTGGAGGCCGAGAACCAGACCGAAGCCGTATGCCTGCAGGACGTGCGCACCCCCTCCGCGCCGAGCGAGCCGTGGCGTTCGAGCACGAGCTGGGGCCGCCGGTCGTGCCTCACGTGCTCGACCCGGTGCAGAGCCAGGATCGAGGTCGACACGGGGAGGTGCCCGGGGTAGCGCAGGCGGGCGACCGCGTCGTCCTCGTGCTCGAGAACCACCAGCCCACCGTGGGGGCCCAGGTCGGCGCGGACGCCCGCCGCCCGCGAGTGGGCCGGGGAGTCGTCGGCGCCGGTGGCGTGCCGTGACCGGTTGGCCGAGGTGACGTAGAGGGGCTCCTCGCCCAGCTGACGGCGGGCCCGGTCGAGGAACCGGTTCCCCGGACAACCCTCGCCCGGGCCGATGACCTGTACCGTGGGCCGCCCCTGGCCCATGCTGCGGAGGTGTCGGGGACCCAGCCCGCGGCGGGTCCGCGGAAGCCGAAGGGGCCCCAGGGAGAACAGGTCGGTCACCAGCCGTCGGATCAGCGCGCCAGGCAGATCGCCCGGCAGCGCGGCCACGTCCCAGGCCTCGAACCATCCCCGGGGCAGGCGCGGTGATGCTGCCGACCTGGTCGGCGGGTCGACCCTTGAGCCGGTTCACCGCCTGGACCGTGGGCGCGTCGGCCCGGGTGGTCAGAGCGTAGATGTTGGCGAACCCGTGGGCGACCGGGCGCCGTCGCGCAGGGCGGCCACGGCGTCGTCCACGTCGGCGTCGCGCGTCAGGAGCCGTCGTCGAGCAGGCGGTCGGTCGCAGGGGAGGGGGTTCACCGGAGCCTCCGAGAGTGGGATGGTGCGGGGAGACGGCCGGGTGCGCTCCCACTACCTCAGGCCGGGTGTCACGGGGACGGAAGCGGGCTTCGGGTCCCTGTCCACCGAACGAGCGGGGCGGGTGGCGGATCGACGGTCCGGGAGGAAAGGATGGGGGAATGGCCGACCTTGACCAGTCCCTGACCGACCTCGCCGACGCGTACGGCATCGCGACGCAGTACTGGGACTGGCAGGGCCAGCACGTGCTCGTGCCACCCGAGACGGTCGTCGCGGTGCTCGGTGGTCTGGAGGTCGACGCGAGCACCCCCGAGGCGGTGGGCGTCGCGTTGCAGGAGTCCCGGCTGCGCCCGTGGACCCGGATGCTGCCGCCGTTCCTGGGCACCCGGGAGCACCGTACGGTCCCGGTCGCCGTGCACGTCCCGCACGGGGAGCCGGTGCACGTCTGGGTCGACCTGGAGACCGGGGGCACCCGGGATGGCCTGCGCCAGCTCGAGAACGGGAACGAGCCGCAGTGGGTGGACGGCACCCTGGTCGGCGAGGCGTCCTTCGAGGTCCCCGGGGATCTGCCGCTGGGCTACCACACCCTGTGGGCGGAGTCGGGCGAGCGGCGGGCCGAGATGAGCCTGGTCATCACCCCCGAGTGGCTCGGCTTCCCCGAGCGGATGGGGGCACGGCGGGCCTGGGGCCTGGCCACCCAGCTCTACAGCGTCCGCTCCCGGCAGTCCTGGGGCGTCGGCGACCTGACCGACCTGGAGGACCTCGCCGTCTGGTCGGCCGCCGAGCACGGGGCGGACTACGTGCTCATCAACCCGCTGCACGCGGCCGAGCCGCTCCCCCCGATGGAGGCCTCGCCCTACCTGCCCACCAGCCGACGCTTCACCAACCCGCTCTACCTCCGGGTCGAGCGGATCCCCGAGTACGCACTGCTCACCGAGCCGGAGCGGGCCCGGGTCGAAGCCGTCCGGACCGGTCTGCAGGCTCAGCTGGCCGATGCCGGCCAAGTCGACCGGGACGCGTCCTGGACGGCCAAGCGCGAGGCGCTGACCGTGGTCTTCGCGCGGCCCCGTACGCCGGGCCGGGAGACGTCGCTGCGGGCTTACCGTCGCCGGGAGGGCCGGGGCCTGGAGAGCTTCGCCGTCTGGTCGGTCCTGGCCGAGCACCACGGACCGCGGATCTGGGACTGGCCCGGCGAGCTCCGACACCCGGCCGCGCCCGAGGTGGCCGCCTTCGCGGCCGAGCACGCCGCAGAGGTCGACTTCCAGTGCTGGCTGCAGTGGGTGCTGGACGAGCAGTTCGCCGCAGCGCAGCAGGCCGGGCTGCGGGCCGGGATGTCGCTGGGCATCATGCACGACCTGGCGGTCGGGGTGCACCCGCAGGGAGCCGACGCCTGGAGCCTCCAGGACACCTACGCAACCGGCACCACCGTCGGCGCGCCGCCGGACCCGTACAACCAGAACGGGCAGGACTGGAGCCAGCCCCCGTGGCGGCCCGACCGGCTGGCCGAGACCGCGTACGCCCCGTTCCGGGAGATGGTCGCCACGATCCTGCGGCACGCGGGGGGTATCCGGGTGGACCACGTGATCGGGCTCTTCCGCCTATGGTGGATCCCGCAGGGCCTCGGACCCAAGCAGGGCACCTACGTGCGCTACGACCACGAGGCGATGATCGGCATCCTGGCTCTGGAGGCCCACCGGGCCCAGGCCCTCGTCGTGGGGGAGGACCTGGGGACGGTCGAGCCCTGGGTCCGGGACTACCTCCGCGAGCGCGGCATCCTGGGCACCTCGATCCTGTGGTTCGAGTTCGAGTTCGACGGCAGCGGAGCCCCGCTGCGGCCCGAGTGGTGGCGGGAGTACTGCCTGGCCTCGGTGACGACCCACGACCTGCCGCCGTCCACGGCCTACCTGGCCGGAGACCACGTACGGCTGCGGGACCGGCTCGGCATCCTCACCCGGTCGCTGGCCCACGAGCTGGCCGTCGACGAGGCCGAGCGCGCCGCCTGGCTCGACAACCTCCGCGTCCGAGGGGCGCTGCCGACCGACGCCGACGTGGAGGAGACCGTGCAGGCGCTGCACCGCTACCTCACCTGGACCCCGTCCCGGCTCCTGTGCGTCGCGCTGACCGACGCGGTGGGTGACCGGCAGGCCCAGAACCAGCCCGGAACCATCGACGAGTACCCTAACTGGCGGGTTCCGCTGACCGGGCCTGAGGGCGCACCACTGGGTCTGGAGGACGTGTTCGGCAGCGCACGGGCCGCGCGGCTGCTCGGCGTGGTCGAGGGAAGGTGACGGCCCCGGCCGGGGCTGGGGGTGCGCGGAGGAAGGGCCTGGCGTCCTGACCAGGGCGAGGAGTGGTTAGGTCCTCTATGAACCAAGGAAAACCTAACAACTTGGGTTTTAGGGCAGTTGACGCCCTTTTTTACACCGTTGAGACACGCGGTCCTCTAGGTTCTAAAGATGAGCGAACATGACCGGGCCGACGGGACGGCATCGGACGACGGGCTCGGTCCGCCGCTGGTCGTACTGACCGACGTCGACAAATACTTCGGCGACCTGCACGTTCTGCAGAAGATCAACCTGACGATCGCCAAGGGCGAGGTGGTGGTGGTGCT
>JBBQAB010000199.1:0-2806 GCA_038198385.1 Propionibacteriales bacterium | reverse complement strand
CCGCGACCCCGCCATGCGGATCGCCTTCCGCACCGGCGGCACCGTCGGCATGTTCACCGTCGGCCTCGGCCTGCTCGGCGCGGCCGTGGTGGTCTTCATCTGGAAGGGTGACGCCCCCACCGTGCTGGAGGGCTTCGGCTTCGGGGCCGCCATGCTCGCCATGTTCATGCGCGTCGGCGGCGGCATCTTCACTAAGGCGGCTGATGTGGGGGCCGACCTGGTCGGCAAGGTCGAGCAGAACATCCCCGAGGACGACCCGCGCAACGCCGCCACCATCGCCGACAACGTCGGGGACAACGTAGGCGACTGCGCCGGGATGGCCGCGGACCTCTTCGAGTCCTACGCCGTCACCCTGGTTGCCTCGCTGATCCTGGGCAAGGCCGCCTTCGGTGAGGCCGGGCTGGTCTTCCCCCTGATCGTGCCGGCCATCGGCGTCATCACCGCGATCATCGGCATCTTCCTCACCAAGCCCCGTCCGGGCGAGAACGGGCTGAAGACGATCAACCGGGCGTTCTATCTCTCGGCCGCGATCTCGGCGGTCCTCTGCGCGATCGCCTCCTTCGCCTACCTGCCCTCCTCCTTCGCCGCCCTGAACGTCGCGGGCGCTGAGGCGTTCACGGGCCCGATCGACAACCCGCGGGTGGTGGCCATCGGCTCCGTGATCATCGGCATCGTGCTGGCCGTCATCATCTTGTCGCTGACGGGCTACTACACCGGCACCGAGGACCGCCCGGTCCAGGACGTCTGCAAGACGTCCCTCACCGGCGCCGCCACCGTGGTGCTCTCGGGCATCGCTGTCGGCCTGGAGTCGTCGGTCTACACCGCCATCGTGATCGCCGCCGCCGTCTTCGGGGCCTTCCTCCTCGGTGGCTCCGGGGTCGTGGCGCTGTTCGCCATCGCGCTCGCCGGCTGCGGACTGCTGACCACGGTCGGCGTCATCGTGGCCATGGACACCTTCGGTCCGGTCTCCGACAACGCCCAGGGCATCGCCGAGATGTCGGGCGACGTGCACGGCGAAGGGGCCAAGATCCTCACTGAGCTCGACGCCGTCGGCAACACGACCAAGGCCATCACCAAGGGCATCGCCATCGCCACCGCGGTGCTGGCGGCGACCGCCCTGTTCGGCTCCTACACCGACTCCATCCGAGGGGTGCTGGCCGACCGCTACGACCAGTTCATCCAGCAGTCCGTGGTCTTCGCGCCGCAGACCCTGGTGGGTCTGATCCTCGGTGCGGCGGTCGTGTTCCTGTTCTCCGGCCTGGCCATCAGTGCCGTCGGCCGGGCCGCCGGTGCGGTCGTGTTCGAGGTCCGCCGGCAGTTCCGCGAGATCCCCGGGATCATGGAGGGCACCGGCAAGCCCGAGTACGGCAAGGTCGTCGACATCTGCACCCGTGACTCGCTGCGCGAGCTGGCCACCCCCGGTCTGTTGGCCATCCTGGCCCCCGTCGCCGTGGGCTTCGGTCTCGGCGCTCCGGCCCTGGCCGGGTACCTGGCGGGCGCCATCGCCTGCGGCACCCTGATGGCGGTCTTCCTGGCCAACGCCGGTGGGGCCTGGGACAACGCCAAGAAGGTCGTCGAGGACGGTCTCTACGGCGGCAAGGGCTCGCTGGCCCACGAGGCCACGGTCATCGGCGACACGGTCGGCGATCCGTTCAAGGACACCGCCGGCCCGGCCATCAACCCGCTGATCAAGGTGATGAACCTGGTCGCCGTGCTGATCGCCCCCGCGGTGGTGGCCATGTCGCCGATCAGCGGCGCCCCGAACGGCATGCGGTTCGTCATCGCCCTGGTCGCGCTGGCCATCGTGGTCGCCGCCGTGGTCGTCAGCTCGCGGCGGGCAGTTGCGATCGCCGACACCCCGGGCAGCGACGACGCCCCGATCCTCCCGGCGGGCGACGACGACAGCCACGGTGTCCCGGTCTCCACCCCGGAGACCGAGCGCCACCACTGAGCACACAACAGCAGTGACCACCGCCCCCGACCCCGGGGGCGGTGGCACACTGGAGCCAATGTCTGAGACCGACGGCCCCAGCACCGAGCCCTCTGGCGATCGCCCAGAACCCGATCCCGACCTCGCCGGTTTCACGCCGCCCGTCGAGGCGGCCGCGGCAGAGCCGACCGGCCCCGGTGACCGGCCGCCCTGGTCGACCTCGTACGGGTCTCCCGCTCCCGGCCAGCCCGGCTACGGCTCTCCCGCTCCCGGCCAGCCCGGCTACGGCTCTCCGGCTCCCGGCCAGCAGGGTTACGGCCGGCCCGGCTACGGCCAGCCGGGCTACGGGCCGCTCCCGGCTCAAGGCGGTGCCGGCCCGGTCACGTCGTACGAGCCGGCCCCCACCTGGTTCGTCCCGCCGAGTGCGCTGCCGACCGAGCCCCGGCTCTACCACCAGATGCTGCGGGGTCCCCGCTACCGCTGGTGGCGTCCGCTGCTGGCCCTGCTCCTCGTGGCGGCCATCGGTGTTCCGCTCGCCCTGCTGTCGCTCGTCTCGGTGGTGATCGGCGGCCTCCTCACCCGGGTGCCGGACCTCGGCGCGTACGTCTCCCAGGTCCTGACCTTCCAGAACCTCGGGCCGGTGGGCTTCATCGCGCTCAACCTCAGCCTGATCGTCCTGATCCCGGCCGCCGGGTTGTCGCTGTGGATTGCCCACCGGATCCGGCCTCGGTTTCTCGCCTCGGTCTCCGGGGGCATCCGGTGGCGCTGGCTGTGGCGCTGTGTCCTCGTCGTGCTGCCGGTCTGGTTGGTCTACATCGGCGTCGGTCTGCTGATGGACCCCACCTCAGCTCCCCGGCCGGCCTACTGGGGGGTCCT
>JBBQAB010000198.1:0-3534 GCA_038198385.1 Propionibacteriales bacterium | reverse complement strand
GGTCGGGACGGTCGCCCTCGGATGGGCGCAACTTCCACTGGGTCGCCGGGGTCGCCGGGGTCGCCGGGGACGGATGAATCGCCAGGCTCGGATGGGGTGGGCCGGGACAGTTCTGGGTCGAGATCCAGTGACCTGTCGCCTGAGCCTGGGCCGACCTACCCGATCGTGCCGGCGGGCGCGACAGGTTCGGCGCCGAGCATCCACCGGGTACGAGCGGGTGATGACCTCTGGGGTCTGGCCCTCCGATACTTCGGGAGCGGGCTGGAGTGGCGGCGGATAGCGGCGGCCAACTCTGGGCTCCTGAGCGGCGGTCCAGACCGGCTCGAACCGGGCTGGGACCTCGTCATTCCCGGGCAGGGAGCGTCGCCGGACTCCTCGGGGGCCAGCGTTCGTGTCCGCCCCGGGGACACCCTGTCGTCGCTGTCGGCCCGACTGCTGGGCGATGCCGATCGATGGCCCGACCTGTGGAGGCTGAACCGGAGTGTGCTGAGCGACCCGGACGAGCTGCCGACTGGTCTGGTCCTGCGGGTCCCCGGCCCCAGGACCCCCTCGGCCTACCGTCCTCGCCCGGACGGTCCCCCGCCGCAGGAGCGGAATCTGTCCGGGGCGGACCAGCCTGGGGCCGATCAGCCTGCGGCCGACCAGCGTGGGGCCGACCAGGGTCAGGAAACCTCCCCCGACGAAGCGGCCTCATCCCAAGAAGGGCCCGCGACGGGTCGCTCACAGACGAACCGCCTGCAGACCGGGGAGGGGGTCGGAGCCCCACCGCGCTCAGCGAAGGGTGTGGACCCGTCGGACGGGGGTCGCGTGGGTCCGCGGGCTTCCTCTCCCGAGTCGGCGCGGTCCGGTTCACCGTTGCCGCCCGCACCCCCGGTCGCCTCCGGCCGAGAGCGGGACCAACCGACCGGCGCACCCACCCGGCCTGGAGGGGAGGAAGCCACGGATCCGGAGCGGGCTGCTGTGACCCCCGAGACGGACGGGGGCCTGACCGTACTCCCGTTCTCGGCCGTGGGTGGCCTGTTAGCGGCCGGACTGGTGGCTGGACTGCGGTTCCGCCGGCGTCGTCAGCTGCAGTCCCGGCCCCTGGGTCGACGCCTGCTCGAGTTCGGCCCGTCCGCTCAGCCGGTTCAGGCCGCCGCCGTCAGGCTTGCCAAGCCCGTCGGCCTGCGCACGCTGGACCGGGCCACCCGGGCGGTAGCGGCCCACTGCCAGACCGAGGCCCGTCCGCTTCCCGCCCTGCAGTGGGCGACGGTGTCCGACGAGGGCGTGGACCTGCACTGGGCCGAACCGGTCCCGCACCCGCCGGTCGGCTTCACCGCCGTTGGGTCGGCGTGGCATCTCGATCCCACTGACGCCCCCTACCTGGGCTCGGTGCCCGGCCTGGGTGAGGCTCCGAGACCCTGGCCGTCCCTGGTCACCCTGGGTTGCGACGAGAAGGGACGCACGGTCGTCGTCGACCTCGAGGCCCTCGGTGTGCTGCGGATCAGCGGGGAAGACATGGCGGCCGGCCACGCCGTTCTGGCCGCGGTCGGGCTGGAGCTGGCGTGCGCCCCCTGGGCTGACGAGCTGACCCTGACGGTGGTGGGCGTGCCGGACGCCGGCATGCTCTCGGCTTTGGACCACCCCAACGTGACCACTGTCGATGGCTTGGACTCCCTGCTCGACCGGCTGGAACGACGGGCCAGTCACAGCCCGTCCCAACCCGCGGCGCTGCCCCCCGCGCAACGGCGGCTCGAGGCCGAGCTGGCGGATCCCTGGGCGCCCGAGGTGGTTCTCGTCGCCGGGCCGCTGACGACCGAGCAAGGGCAGCGGCTGCTTGCCCTGGCCAACGGTGACAGCCCCCTCGCCGTGGCTGCCGTGGTCTGCGATCCGCACCTGGCTGCGCCTGCCAGCCTGACGCTGGGCTCGCTGTCCGGGCGCGACGGCGTCGGGTCGGAGACCACGGATACCACGCCGGCTCTTCCCTCAGCAGTGCTCTCACCTGGTCATCTCCGAGTCGTCCCCCAGAGGTTGAGCGTCCCGGAGCGGGCCGCGGTGGCGGAGCTTCTCCACACCACCGGTGACGACCAGACCACCCCCGCACCTTGGTGGGCCGAGGAGCACGCCGCTCCGGAGCGACCCCCCGACCCTGAGCTCGTACTGGGTCGGCGGTTTGCAGGGTGGGGAGACGAGGACGGAGAGGAGGTAGCTATGAGGAGTGAGCCACGGCCCGGATGGCCTGGCCTGATCTCCGGCCCGGTACTGCAGCTCATGGGTCCGGTCGAGCTGGCTGGGGCCGCAGGCCCCGCACCCGCCCGGGCTGCGCGACAGTGCCTCGAGTACTGCGCTTGGCTCCTGGAACACCCGGGGACCACCTCTCCCGCCATGGCCAACGCTCTGATCGTGGCCGAAGGCACCCGTCGGTCGAACATGAGCCGACTTCGCAGCTGGTTGGGGGAGAGCCCGGACGGTGAGCCGTACCTGCCGGACGCCTACACGGGGAGGATCCGGCTCCACCCAAGCGTCAGCTCGGACTGGCAGCAGGTTCAGATATTGACCTTCGGTGGGGTCAACCGCGCCAGCACGGACGCCCTCCGTGCCGCCCTTGGACTTGTCCGGGGCGCTCCCCTCGCCGATGCGGCCCCGGGTCAATGGTGCTGGGCTGAGGAGCTGAGGACCGACATGATCTCCTGCCTACGCGACCTGGGCGTCGAGCTGGCCCGCCGCGGGCTGGCCGACGGGGACATCGACCTGGCGAGGTGGTCGGCGTCAAGGGCCCTGGTCGCTGCTCCCGGCGACGAGCTCCTCTTGCTCGCCCGGATCCGTACGGAGCACCGTGCCGGCAACGGGGCCGAGGCCGAACGGCTCACTCTGCAGCTCGCGGCGCAGGCCCGGAGCCTTGGAGTGGATCTGGCCGATGAGACGGTCGAGGCCCTTCAGGAGGTGATGGAGGGCCGGGTCCGGGCCCGGACCGCGTGAGGTCGGGAGGCGCGGGACTGTCAGTCCTGAGAGGAAGTGTGACGTCATGAAGACGCAGTACTACACCGCGACCAGCATCGACGGCTTCATCGCCGACGCCGACCACTCCCTGCAGTGGCTGTTCCAGTTTGGGGAACCGGACGGTATGAGCGAGGACTACCCCCGTTTCATCGCCGAGGTCGGTGCGCTGGCCATGGGCTCCACGACGTATGAGTGGATCGCTGAGCACACCGGCTTCCTGGACGACCCCTCGCGCTGGGAGTACGGAGTCCCGGCCTGGGTGTTCAGCAACCGAGAGCTGCCGAGGGTCGAGGGACCCGATGTCCGGTTCGTCAGCGGCGACGTTGGATCGGTGCACGCGGCGATGGTGAAGGAGGCTGGAGGCAGGAACGTGTGGCTGGTGGGCGGGGGAGACCTCGTGGGTCAGTTCGCTGACCACGGTCTGCTCGACGAGGTCATCCTGGGTGTCGCCCCTGTCGTCCTGGGCTCAGGCGCCCCCTTGCTGCCCCGGCGGCTCGTCACGCCACCTTTGGAGCTGGAGGAGGTGGCGGCGTACGGGCGAACCTTCGTGACCTT
>JBBQAB010000197.1:0-5081 GCA_038198385.1 Propionibacteriales bacterium | reverse complement strand
GTCACGAACCCCTGGCGGCGGAGGGCGCGCTCCATCACCGTGAAGATCGAGTGGTTGTCGATGATGCCGTGGACCAGCAGGATCGGGGTCGCCGCGGCGTCGACCCCGTGATGGACCAGACCGCGCTGCTGGGGGCTGAGCCCGTCGAGGTCGTGTCGACCGCCCGGACGGGTGCGGGCAGGGGGCCGGATCCCGAGCGGGTACATGAGGACGTGGGCGCTCAGCCAGCCGAGCTCACGGGCGACGCCCGCCGCCGTCCGGGGAGCGGCCACGGCCACGCGGGGGAGGGTGCCGGTCACGACCCGGGACACCCCTGGGCGGCGAAGGTCTGCACGGGTGCAGGCTACCGGGCGCCCCAAGACGGGCGGGTCTACGCTGAGCCCCGTGGACTCCGATGCACCTCGCTTACGTGTGGTCGTGGCGAAGCCTGGTCTGGACGGACACGACCGGGGCGCCAAGGTCGTCGCTCGAGCGCTGCGGGACGCGGGCATGGAGGTCATCTACACCGGCCTGCACCAGACGCCGGAGCAGATCGTGGCCACCGCGGTCGCCGAGGACGCCGACGCCATCGGGCTGTCGGTCCTCTCCGGGGCCCACCTGACCCTCTTCGCCCGGGTGCTCGACCTGCTGAACGCCGCCGGCGCCGGCGACGTGGTGGTCTTCGGGGGCGGCATCATCCCCGAGGCCGACCGACTCGAGCTCGCCGAGATCGGCGTCCAGCAGGTCTTCACCCCCGGTGCGCGGATGGACGACATCGTGGCCTGGGTGCGCGCGAACGTGGGTAACCGGACCGCTTTCTGAGCCCTGTCGGGACGGCCCCGGGTGTTCAGGACGCCCACCGCGATCGTCGGTCCGACGCCTGACCACTAGGCTCGTCCATGGTCTGTCAGGGGCATCACGCTGACTGAGGTCGTCCGCACGGTGCCTCGGGGCCCCAACTACCGTAAACGGCGAGCTGCGATGCGGCGCACTCGCGCAGCCAGGAGGCACACGTGGATCTGTACGAGTACCAGGCACGAGACATGTTCGAGGCTCACGGGGTGCCGGTGCTGCAAGGCATCACCGCCACCACCCCGGCGGAGGCCAAGGCCGCGGCGGAGAAGATCGGCACGCCGGTCGTCGTCGTGAAGGCCCAGGTCAAGGCCGGCGGCCGCGGGAAGGCGGGCGGGGTCAAGATCGCCCGCACGCCCGACGAGGCTGCTGCCCGCGCCGAGGAGATCCTCGGGCTCGACATCAAGGGCCACATCGTGGAGACCGTGATGGTCGCCGAGGGTGCCGACATCGCCGAGGAGTACTACTTCTCCGTACTGCTGGACCGGGCCAACCGCCGCTACCTGGCGATGTGCTCCATAGAGGGCGGCGTGGAGATCGAGCAGCTGGCCGTCGAGCGCCCCGAGGCGCTCGCCCGGGTGCCCGTCGACCCCAACGTGGGCATCGACCAGGCCAAGGCCGACGAGATCGTGGCCACCGCCGGCTTCGAGGGTGAGGACGCCGCGGAGATCGCCCGCGTCATTCAGCTCCTGGGCAAGGTCTACGAGGGCGAGGACGCCACGCTGGTCGAGGTGAACCCCCTGGTCAAGACCGGCGACGGCAAGATCCTGGCGCTGGACGGCAAGGTCTCCCTGGACGAGAACGCCGGCTTCCGGCACCCCGGGCACGCCACCCTCGCCGACAAGTCGGCCGAGGACCCGCTGGAGGCGAAGGCCAAGGCCAAGGGCCTGAACTACGTCAAGCTCGACGGCTCCGTCGGCATCATCGGCAACGGTGCGGGTCTGGTCATGAGCACGCTCGACGTGGTGGCGTACGCCGGTGAGGAGCTTCCGGGTCAACCCAAGCCGGCCAACTTCCTCGACATCGGCGGCGGCGCGAGCGCCGAGGTGATGGCCAACGGTCTCGAGATCATCCTGGGCGACGCCCAGGTCAAGAGTGTCTTCGTGAACGTCTTCGGCGGAATCACCGCCTGCGATGCCGTCGCCAACGGCATCGTCCAGGCGTTCGAGCTGCTGGCGGGTCGGGGCGAGGCGGTCGACAAGCCGCTCGTCGTCCGGCTGGACGGCAACAACGCCGAGCTGGGCCGCAAGATCCTCGACGACGCCGGCCTCGCCGGTCTCGAACGGGTGGACACGATGGACGGTGCGGCCCGCCGGGCCGCCGAGCTGGCTGCGCGCTGAAGGGAATCTGACCAATGGCTATCTTCTTGAACTCCGACTCCCGGGTCCTCGTCCAGGGCATGACCGGCTCCGAGGGCCGCAAGCACACCGCCCGGATGCTCGCATCCGGCACCGCGATCGTCGGCGGCGTCACGCCGGGCAAGGGCGGGCAGCAGGTCGAGTTCGACTCCGGTCCGGTCCCGGTCTTCAACTCCGTGGGTGAGGCGATGGCCGCCACCGCGGCCAACGTCACCGTGATCTTCGTCCCGGCGAAGTTCACCAAAGGTGCGGTGGTCGAGGCCATCGAGGCCCAGATCCCGCTCGCCGTGGTCATCACCGAGGGCGTCCCGGTCAAGGACAGCGCCGAGTTCTTCGCGCTGTCCCAGGGCTCGGCCACCCGGTTGATCGGGCCGAACTGCCCCGGGCTGATCTCGCCCGGGCAGGCCAACGCGGGCATCATCCCCTCCGACATCACCAAGGCCGGCCGCGTCGGCCTGGTGTCGAAGTCCGGGACTCTGACCTACCAGATGATGTACGAGCTGCGGGACTTCGGCTTCTCCACGGCCGTCGGTATCGGGGGAGACCCGGTCATCGGGACCACCCACATCGACGCGCTGCAGGCGTTCCAGGACGACCCCGACACCGACGCGATCGTGATGATCGGGGAGATCGGTGGGGACGCGGAGGAGCGTGCGGCCGAGTTCATCAAGGCCCACGTGACCAAGCCCGTCGTGGGCTACGTCGCCGGGTTTACCGCCCCCGAGGGCAAGACCATGGGCCACGCCGGGGCGATCGTGTCGGGCGGCAGCGGCACCGCCGCGGGCAAGCAGGAGGCTCTGGAGGCCGCTGGCGTCAAGGTCGGCAAGACGCCGAGCGAGACCGCCGACCTGATGCGCGAGATCATGCGCTCCTTGGCCTGAGCCACCCGGTCGGCTCAGCCGGCCAGGACCACGAGAACGGCCCCCGGATCCCTCAGGATCCGGGGGCCGTTCCACGTTCGCCCGCCGCCGGGTGCCCCGACCGGGGTTCGGCCCCGGGTCGAGGGCGGGCCTCAGTTGACCTGGGTCGCGCGCTCGCCGGCGCGGACGGCTACGGTGTTCCACTGGGCGTCGCTCAGGTCGAAGCCGGCGGTCGGGTTCAGGAAGGTGTAGACCACCTTGGAGCCGGTGGCCACGATCCCGACCCGGTACTTCTGCGTCCCGGCGGTCGACTTCTGGGCCACGACCGCGGTGTAACCGGAGATCTTGGCGTCCATCGCACCGGTCCCGCTCACCCTCGCGGGCTTGGACACGGTGGCGGTGAGCTTGCGCTTGGCGCAGCTCTGGAGGTCGCTGGAGATCTTCTCGACCAGCTTGGTCGCCGTCGCGTCGTCCTTGAGCGTGAGGATGACCTCGTTCAGACCGAAGGTGCCGGCGGTGTCCTGCAGCAGGTAGGTACGCGAAGTGCGCTGCTCCGCCGGGGTAGTGGCCCAGTTCACCGTCTCGCACTGGGACCCGAGGAAGCTCTCCTGGGGCAGCTCGACCGGGGTGCCGACCCACGGCGTCGGGGTCTTGCCCGCGGGCGGCAGGTCACCGGTCGCGAGGAAGCCGGGCTCGTCGCCCCCGAGCGGAGGCGGACCGGCCTTGACCTGGACCTGGTCGGCGCACTGGCCACCCGCGGCCTGGCACTGCAGGCTGACCACGGCAGCCATGGCCTTGGTCACCCCGGCAACCGGCAGCGCGGTGGTCGGCTGCGTGGCGTCGACCAGGTCGAGCACTGTGCCGGTCCGGCTGACGACGATCGTGTGCGCCTGGGTGCTGGACCCGTCCGAGACGGCTGCGACCACCGCCACGGACTGGTCGCCGAGACCCGAAACGACCTGGCCCGAGACCAGGTAGGCGCCGGCGGACGCGCAGGTCCCCAGCTCCTTGGTGACCACGGCGTACGCCTGGACGGCTTCTTCGGGACTGGCGTACGCGCTGGCCTGGTGCAGGATGCCGGGCGGGTTCGTGCCGTCCCCGCTGAGCAGCCGGTTCAGCAGCAGGGTGGGGGTGGGCTGGCCGTCGGCGGGCTGGGGGCCCAGACAGGCCGGAGCCGGTGCGTCCGTGGTCTGTCCAGTCTGGGTCGAGGCCACCGTCCAGGTGCGCTTGCTGTCGACCTGCCGGGCGTCGTCGGCGCCCAGCAGCGAGGCCTCGGTCAGGACCGCTCCGGAACCCGACGAGGGGACCGCCGTGGGCAGCACGCTGGCGCTGGCCGACGGGCTCGGAGCCGTGCCCGGCTGGGCACCGACGCCGGCGACGGCGTAGATGACGGCGATGCCGACCACCACGACGGCGGCGACGGCCGCGACCAGCAGGATCAGCTGGGCCCGTCTGTGCAGGGGAGCGCGGGGCTCGTCGTCCAGGTCTTCGGGGTCCTCGGAGCGCGCTCCGCGTCGGCCACCCACGGTGCGCGGCAGAACGGTGGTCTCCTCCTCGTCCCGGGGCGGGGTCCGGCGCTGGGTGAACCGGAGAGGACGGAAGACCGTCGTCACCTCCGACGGGTCCTCGGGGGTGGGAGCCTCACCGGGCTTACTGGTCCCGGTGGGACTGGTACCGGAAGGACTGGAGGGGGTGGGACTGGTCCCGGAAGGACCGGAGGGGGTGGGAGCTGCGGGGGCGGTGGAGCCCGAGGGCCGGACGGGGGAGCCGGGACCTTCCGCCAGGTCGCCGACCTCGTCGCGGTAGAGCGGCTTCGGGGCGTCCTCGTCGGGGGCCGCGGGCGTGCGGGAGGCGGGCAGGGCCGCGGAGGTGCGGGAGGCGGCCGGGGCCACGGGGGTGCGCGACGCGGGGTCGTCGGGGTTGCCGTCCGTGGATACGGCGGGGGCGTTCTCCCCGTCCTGCGGCGTGTTCGGAGCTTCACCGCCCGGGGCGGCGGGTGTGGACGTGGTCCGGGGGTCGACGAAGGCGCGTC
>JBBQAB010000196.1:0-2507 GCA_038198385.1 Propionibacteriales bacterium | reverse complement strand
TCGGCGGCCCGGGCCAGGGCTTCTGCCGGCTCGAGCCCGGACACCTCCTGGGTCACGTCGAGGTGACAGTGCGTGTCCACCACCGGGGACGGCAGCGGTTCGGGACGGTCGGGCAGCTCCACCCCACCACCCTGACAGACCAGAACTCCCCCGGCGCGCCCGCAGGTCGCCGGTCGGCCACCTCAGGCGCGGGGAGCCGCCGGAGCGCCGGCGGGGCGGACCAGGGGCAGCGCCCTCTCGTAGAGGGCGTTCTTGGCCAGGCCCTCCTCTGCCGCGACCTGGGACACCGCCGGCTTGAGGCGCTGGCCGCCCCGGACGAGCTCGGCCACCGTCTCCGCGGCCTGACCAAGGTCGACGACCCGTGGCGCGGCGCCCGCGACGACGAGGGTGACCTCCCCCCGGACCTCGTGGGCAGCCCAGGCCACCAGGTCGTTCAAGGGCCCGCGCTGGATCTCCTCGTAGGTCTTCGTCAGCTCGCGGCAGACGGCCCCGGCCCGGTCTCCCCCGAACGCCTCGGCCATCGCGGCCAGCGTCTCGGCCGTCCGGTGCGGCGCCTCGAAGAAAACCATCGTCCGCGGCTCGGCGGCGAGCTCGGCCAGCCGTCGGCCGCGTTCACCACCTTTGCGGGGGAGGAACCCCTCGAAGCAGAACCGGTCCACCGGCAGCCCGGACACTGCGAGGGCGGTGAGCACCGCCGAAGGCCCGGGGACAGCGGTGACCCGGATCCCTTGCTCGACGGCCGCCACCACGAGCCGGTAGCCGGGGTCCGACACCGACGGCATGCCCGCATCGGTGACCAGCACCACGCGGGCCCCCTCGGCCAGCGCCGCGAGGAGCTCGGGCGTGCGGCCCGCCTCGTTGCCCTCGAAGTAGGACAGCACCCGCGCCGAGGTCTCGACCCCCAGCCGCTCCATCAGCCGCCGCAGCCGCCGGGTGTCCTCGGCCGCGATCAGGTCGGCCCCGCGCAGCTCGTCCAGCAGCCGGGGCGAGGCGTCCGCGGTGTCGCCGATGGGGGTGCCCGCCAGCACCACCACGCCCGGCCGGTCTGGGTCGCTCATGGTTCACAGGGTCGCAGATCCGACCCGTACGGTGGTGGCGACGCCGGGCGAACCACGAGTGAGGACCGGGTCCTGCACCTAGGATGGCCCGGTGACGAGCCAGCTCACGGTCGAAGCCCCCGCGACCGACGTCCGGCCTGCGCAGTCCCGACGGCTGCTGCCGCGGCGCCCCGCGGACCTTCGCACCACCGTCGAGCGGCTGACCGTGCCGATGCCGACCGACCGGCTGGTGGGGTGGCTGGTCACCCTGGTCGTCACCGGCGTGGCCTTCGGCCTGCGGGTCGTCAACCTGGGCTACCCCAACAAGCTGGTCTTCGACGAGACCTACTACGCCAAGGACGCCTACTCGCTGCTCACGTTCGGCTACGAGCGCAGCTGGCCGGAGAACGCGAACGACCTGGTCACTGCGGGAAACCCGGACGTGATGCAGAGCGGGTCCGCCTTCATCGTGCACCCGCAGGTCGGGAAGTGGCTGATCGCGGGCGGCGAGCAGCTGTTCGGGATGAACTCCTTCGGCTGGCGCTTCGGGTCGCTGGTCTTCGGCTGCCTCTTCATCGCCGTCACCATCCGGCTCGTCCGGCGAGTCTCCCGCTCGACCCTCCTCGGGGGGCTGGCCGGGCTGCTGCTGACCCTGGACGGGCTATCCTTCGTGATGGCGCGGACCGCGCTGCTGGACATCTTCCTGGCCTTCTTCCTGGTCGCCGCCGTGGCCTGTCTGGCCGCGGACCGCGACTGGTTCCGGAGCCGGTTGGCCGACCACCTCCTCCGTCGGGGGCTGCCCGACCTGGGCGGCCGGTTCGGCCCCGCGCTGGTGCTCCGCCCGTGGCGGATCGCCGCCGGGGTGTGCTTCGGGCTGGCCCTGGGCACCAAGTGGAACGCGCTCTACGTCCTGGCCGCGTTCGCCGTGCTCTCGCTGGCCTGGGACGTCGGCGCGCGCCGGCTCGCGGGCGCCGGCGTCCGGGCGAACCTGGCGCTGGTGCGCGACGGGCTGCCGGCCTTTGTCTCCCTGATCGTGCTCAGCGGTCTGGTCTACGTCGGTACCTGGGCCAGCTGGCTGGCCACCTCGGGCGGCTACGACCGGGACTGGGGCGCCAAGAACCCCGACGCCACCGCCACCCGGCTGCTGGGTCAGCCGCTGGCCTCGCTGCTGCACTACCAGCGCGACATCTGGAACTTCCACACCGGCGACTTCATCAACCACGCCCAGCACTCCTACCGGGCCGACCCCGGCGGCTGGCTGGTCGTGGCCCGCCCGATCGGCATCGACGCGGTCAACGACATCCCGCCCGGCAACGACGGCTGCGTGGGTCCCGGGAACTGCATCCGGGTGATCAGCGGGATCGGCACCCCGGCGCTGTGGTGGGTGGCCGTCTTCGCTCTGCTCGTCGCTGCGGTGCTGTGGGTCGGCGGCCGCGACTGGCGGTTCGGGATCCCGGTCGTCGGCGTCCT
>JBBQAB010000195.1:0-13167 GCA_038198385.1 Propionibacteriales bacterium | reverse complement strand
TCAGCCAGTCCGGCCACCGGGGCGGTACGGGGTGGGCCAGGTGCATGGTCCGCGCGAAGGCCCGGGCCCGCGCGATCGCCCGCTGCCGACGGCGGCGCGCCGCGACCGGGACGAGGTGACTGTGGTCCTGCGCCGCGGCCAGGGCCGCCAGCTCACCCTCCAGGACGGCCAACACGGCCCCACCCACCCCGGTGGCCTCGCCCGCGACGTAGATGCCGCGTACAGTGCTGCGCTGGTCGTCGTCCACGACCGCGACCAGGGACCCGTCGACGTCCAGCCGGGTTTCCGCCCCCGCCGCCACCACCAGCTCCAGCGAGGGCGTGAACCCCCAGCCCAGGGCGACCAGGTCGACCTCGAGCCGCCGCTCGGTACCGGGCCTGACGGCCCCGGACCGGTCGACCCGGGCCACCGTGACCGCCTCGGCCCCGGACTCCCCGTGGACGCCGGTGACCACGGTCCGCGGCCGGTAGGCGATCTTGTGCCGCAGCAGCACCCGGGCGTACTCGGCACCTTCCCGGGCCTTGGCCGGGACCCGCAGTGCGCCGCCCATGTGCCGGACCCAGCCGATCAGGTCGGCGGCCTCGCAGACCGTGACGACCTCGGCTCCCGCCTCGGCCAGCCCGGCGGCGACGGGCAGCAGGAACGGTCCGGTCCCGGCGACCACGGCGCGCCGGCCGGCCAGCGTGCGGTGCCCCTTGAGCAGGGCCTGCACCCCGCCGGCCGCCATCACCCCGGGCAGGTCCCAGCCGGGCAGCGGCAGCTGACGGTCGTAGCCTCCCGGGCACAGGACCACGGCCGGGGCCCGCACCGTACGGAGCCGGTCGGCGGCCGTCGCGTCGGAGCCGTCGAGCACCGGCGTGACCCGGATAGTCCAGTTTCCGTCCCGTAGGACCGGTGGCTCCAGGAACCAGACCTGGGTCCCCGGCAGATAGCTGAGCACCCCGCGCGCGCGGGCGGCGTGGAACCGGTCGCGCATCCGGGTGAAGATCTGCCAGTCGTGGTGACCGGCCCCCTCGTCGTCAGCGCCCGGGCTCCCGTCGGCCAGGCTCTCGTCCAGATGGCGCCAGTACTGGCCGCCCGGTTGCCCGCCTGCGTCGACGACGACGACCCGCAGACCGGCGTCGACCGCGGTCACGGCGGCGGCCAGCCCCGCCGGCCCGGCACCCACGACGACGAGGTCGACTGCTCCGCCCTCAGGCGGCACCGCCGCCGGGGAGATCGGCTCGGGGGTCGTGGGTCCGGGGGTCGCGGGTCCGGGGGTGGGGTCAGTCATCGGGGTCTCCCGGCTCGAAGGTGCCGCTGCGGAGCCGCATCCCGGGGCGGGCGGGGACGAGGCAGGCGCGCTGGTGGGGCTCGTCGTCGACGGTGAGCAGACAGTCCCAGCAGACGCCGATGCCGCAGAACAGCCCGCGCGGCCGCTGTTTCTTCCGAGTCGTCCGCCACGAGCGGATCCCGGCCTCCGACAGCGCCGCCCCCACCGACTGCCCGGGCCGGGCCGGCACCGTACGCCCCTCGAAGTCGAGGCTGAAGTCCTCAGGCGGGGACATGGTTGCCCTCGTCCTGGAGGCGCCCGCCCTCGAAGCGCCCATCCTGAAACCGCCCATCGTGAAACCGCTGGGGGGTGAAGGGGCGGAGGTCGAGGTCGACCGGGGCGTCGGTCAGCGCCTGGGAGAGGAGCTTTCCGGTCCCGACCGCCAGGCCGATCCCCGCGCCCTCGTGGCCACTCGCGTGCCACAGACCCGGGGCCCGTGGGTCCGGTCCGATGACCGGTAGGTGGTCGGGGCAGTAGGGCCGAAACCCCAGATAGCTGCGCATCACCTTGGTCCGACCGAGCACCGGGAAGACCCGCAGAGCCTCCGCGGCCAGCTTCTGCAGGACCGGCAGCGACACCGTCGCGTCGAAGCCGACCCGCTCGCGCGAGGAGCCGATCAGCACGGTCCCGCTCCGGGTGCCCTCCACCACCGGTGAGGTCTGGAGCGCCCCGTCGGAGGAGGCGACGTTGGCCACGTAGTCGCCCGCGTACACCTTGTGGCGGATCAGCCGGGGCAGCGGCTCGGTGACCAGGACGAAGCCGCGCCGGGGCAGGATCGGCAGGGCCACCCCGGCCATCGCCGCCACCTGTCCGGCCCAGGTGCCCGCTGCGTTCAGGACGGCGGGGGCGGTGATGTCGCCGGCGCTGGTGGCCACTCCGACCACGCGGTCACCGTCGCGCAGCAACCCGGTGACCGTGGTGCTCGTGCTGACCTGGGCCCCCAGGGCCCGGGCCAGCCGGAGCAGGTGGGCCGTCATCAGCATCGGCTGGACCTGGGCGTCCTGGGGGTAGAACGCTGCCCCGACCAGGTCACGCGAGATGTGCGGCTCGTAGTCGCGGATCCGGTCGGCGGCGACGAGATCCACCTCGATCCCGGACGCACGCTGACGGTCGGTGAGCGCGGCCAGGGTGTCGGTGCCCTCGGGGGTGAACGACACCACCAGGCCGCCCTTGTCCTCGAACTCCCACAGCGGCCCGTACGCGGCCAGGTCGCCCCGGAAGGTCAGCTGGGAGTACAGCGCGAGGTCGAGCTCGGGCCCGGCCTCCTTGTCGGAGACGAGCAGGTTGCCCTCGCAGGCGCTCGACGTGCCCGACGCCACCTGACCACGCTCGACCACGTGCACAAACAGACCGGCCCGGGCGGCGAAGTACGCGGCCGCGGCGCCGACCGCCCCCGCGCCGATGACCACCAGGTCGGCGGTCCGGGGCAGGGTCACAGCAGGAACCCGGCCGGGAAGGGGTCGGTCGGGTCCAGCATGTATTGGGCCGTGCCGGTCACCCACGCGCGCCCGGTGATGGTGGGGAGCACGGCGGGCAGCCCACCCACGTCGGTGGTGCCGACGAGCCGGCCCGTGAAGGTGGTGCCGATGAAGGACTCGTTCACGAAGTCGGTGTCCAGGGCGAGCTCCCCGCGGGCGTGCAGCTGGGCCATCCGGGCGCTGGTGCCGGTCCCGCACGGGGACCGGTCGAACCAGCCCGGATAGATGGCCATGGCGTGCCGGGAGTGTGCCGCGGTGGATCCCGGTGCCTTCAGGTAGACGTGGTGGCAGCCGGTGATGTCGGGCCGGGTCGGGTGCACGGGCCGGGCCTGGTCGTTGATGGCGCCCATGATGGCCAGGCCGGCGTCGAGCAGGGTCCCCTTCGCGGCCCGGTCGAAGGGCAGCCCGAGCGCCTCCAGGTCGACCACGGCGTAGAAATTGCCGCCGAAGGCTATGTCGTACGCCACGGTCCCGAAGCCGGGCACCCGGACGACCTGCTCCAGGGCCAGCGAGAAGGAGGGCACGTTGGCCAGGGTCACCGCGGTGGCGTGGCCGTCCCGGACCTGCACCTGCGCCACGACCAGCCCGGCCGGGGTGTCCAGCCGGATGGTGGTCACCGGCTCGACCACCTCCACCAGGCCGGTCTCCACCAGGACGGTGGCCACCCCGATGGTGCCGTGCCCGCACATCGGCAACAGGCCCGACACCTCGATGAACAGCACCCCCACGTCGGCGTCGGGTCGGGTTGGGGGCTGCAGGATGGCGCCGCTCATCGACGCGTGGCCCCGGGGCTCGAACATCAGCAGGGTCCGCAGGTCGTCGCGGTGGGCCATGAACCAGAGCCGCTTCTCCGCCATGGTGTCCCCGGGAACGACCCCTACGCCACCGGTGACGACCCGGGTGGGCATTCCCTCGGTGTGGGAGTCCACTGCGTGGATGACCCGTGACGTCCTCATACCCGTTCCTTCCGTGCCGACCGCGTCGGACGACGCACGTCTCTGGTCACACCTGGCCGTCGACCCGGCGGGGTAGGTCGGCGCGCGGCCGGTCGGTCAGCTCGTCAGGCAGCAGGGACTGCGGGAAGCCCTGGTAGGCGACCGGGCGGAGGAACCGCCCGATGGCCGCGGTGCCCACCGAGGTGCTGGCCGGCGCGGTGGTCGCCGGGTAGGGGCCACCGTGGGACTGGGCGTGGGTCACCGAGACCCCGGTCGGCCAGGCGTTCCAGAGCACGCGGCCGGCCCGTCGGGCGAGTCTGCGCAGCAGCTCGGGGACGACCTCGTCGCCCTCCTCGCCCTGGATGGTGGCCGTGAGCTGGCCGTCGATGGCCTCGGCCAGCGCCAGCAGGTCGGCGTCGTCACGGTAGGTCACCACCAGGCCCGTCGGGCCGAAGCACTCCCGAAACATCCCGTTCAGGTCGGCCAGCAGCGCGGCGACGTCGGTCTGCAGCAGCGTGAGCCCCGGCGCGTCGTCGGCGGTCTGGTCGTTCTCGGCCTCGGCCAGCAGGCTCACGTCGGCGTGCCGGCGCAGGTCGTCGAGGGTGGCCAGGTAGCCGTCGCGGATCCGGTCGTTGAGCATCGGGGCCGCGGCGGGGGGCTGGGCGGCGGCGAGCTCCCCGGGGATCGTCGACCCCTCGGGGACCAGCAGCACCCCCGGCTTGGTGCAGAACTGGCCCGCCCCCATGGTCACCGAGCCGAGAAACCCGTCGGCGATCGTCGCGGCGCGGCGGGCGTCAGCCGTACGGGTGACGAAGACCGGGTTGACGCTGCCGAGCTCGCCGAAGAAGGGGACCGGGTCGGGTCGCCCGGTGGCGAGGTCGAACAGGGCCCGGCCCCCGGTGAGGGAGCCGGTGAAGGCGCCGCCCTTGACCCGCAGGTCGACCAGGGCCGCTCGGCCGGCCTCGTCCCCCACGAGGAGGGCGAAGACGCCGTCGGGCGCCCCGGCCGCTCGGAGCGCCTCGGTGACGACCTGGCCGGTGGCCACCGAAAGCTGCGGGTGACCGGGGTGCACCTTGAGCAGCACAGGGCAGCCCGCGGCCAGCGCCGACGCGGTGTCACCGCCGGCCACACTGAAAGCGAACGGGAAGTTGCTGGCCGCGAAGACCACCACGGGTCCCAGCGGCTCGAGCCGGCTCCGGAGGTCGGGGCGGGGTGCGCCCATCGGCCAGTCCGGGTCGGCGTGGTCGATCCGGACGTCGAGATAGGAGCCCTCGGTGAGCACCTCACCGAACAGACGCAGCTGGAAGGTGGTGCGCTTCAGCTCACCCCGCAGCCGCACCGCGGGCAGCTGGGTCTCGGTCCGGGCCAGCCCGACCAGCGGGTCGGCCTCGGCGTCGAGGGCGTCCGCCACCGCACCCAGGGCCCGGGCCCGGTCGGCCCGGCTGGTCGCGGCCCACGGGCCCGCCGCGACGGAGGCGGCGCCCACGAGGTCGACGACCTCCTCGGGCGTCGTGGTAGACAGGTCAGGGTGGAGCGAGCTGGCCACGGTGCTTCTCTCTGGCTGGGAGATGACGTCTGGGTCCGACCGTAGTCGGCGGGGGCGGGAGCCGCCGGGGGAGGTCAGCGGTACCCGGCGCCGACGGCGGCTTCGGTCTCGGCGGTGATGCGCGCCACCAGCTCCGAGGACAGCTCGGCGCGCGGCGGGCGGCACGGACCGGCCTGCCGACCCACGACCTCCATGGACAGCTTGATCGCCTGGACGAACTCGGTCTTGGAGTCCCACCGCAGCAGCGGGTGCAGGTCGCGGTAGAGCGGCAGCGCCTTCTCCAGGTCGGCGCCGGACCCGGAGGTGGCCAGGGTGTAGAGCTCCAGGCACGCGACCGGGAAGGCGTTGGGGTAACCGGCGATCCAACCCACCGCGCCGGCCAGGCCGAGCTCCAGCAGGCAGTCGTCGGTGCCGACCAGCAGGTCCAGGTCGGGAGCGACCTCGCGGATCTCGTACGCACGGCGCACGTCCCCGCTGAACTCCTTGACTGCGACGATCAGACCCTCGTCGAACAGCTGGCCGAGGAGCCCCGGAACCAGGTCGACCTTCGTGTCGTAGGGGTTGTTGTAGGCCACGACCGGCAGACCGACCTTGGCCGCCTCCCGGTAGTGGTTGACCACGGTGTCGTGGTCGGCCCGGTAGGTGTTGGGAGGCAGCAGCAGCACCGACTGGGCGCCGGCCTCGGCGGCCTGCTCGATCCACCGCGTGACGTGACCCGAGCCGTACGCCCCGACGCCGGGCATCACGCCAAAGCCGTCGGGCGAGGCCTCGACGGCCGTGGTGACCACACGGGCCCGTTCCTCGTCGGTCAGGGTCTGGTACTCCCCCAGCGAGCCGTTCGGGACGACACCGTGCATGCCGTTCGCAGCCAGCCAGGCCACGTGCTCGCCGTAGGCGTCGAAGTCCACCGACAGATCGGCGCGGAAGGACAGGGCGGTAGCCACGTTGATGCCGTGCCACGGCTGGGTGATCTGGGTCATGACGGTCCTCCGGGAGGTCGTGAGCTCACGGGTGGTGAGCTCGGGGGTGCCGCACGACATCCGTCGTGCTCCGTCTCTGTAGCGTAGCATGTAACATTGCACTGCGTCACCAGTTGCCGGCACAGGGGCGCTGGCTAGGCTTCGGTCGAGACGGGTCCCCCCTACCCCGGCTCAGAGGCGGAGCACCCATGCGCATCGGACTCGTCCTGCTTCCCGAGCTCGACTGGCCCACCGACCGCGAGCGCTGGCGCCGGGTCGAGGCGCTGGGCTTCGCACACGCCTGGACCTACGACCACCTCGCCTGGCGCTCGCTGGCCGACGGGCCCTGGCACGCCACCGTTCCCACCCTGACCGCGGCGGCTCTGAGCACGAGCACCCTGCGCCTCGGCACCTGGGTCACCACCCCGAACTTCAGGCACCCGGTTCCGCTCGCCAAGGACCTGATGACCCTGGACAACCTGTCCGGGGGCCGGCTGAGCGTCGGCCTGGGGGCGGGCGCACCGGGCTACGACGCCTCCGTCCTCGGACAGCGGCCCCTGACGTTGGGGCAGCGCGGCCAGCGGTTCACCGAGTTCGTGACCCTGCTCGACCAGCTCCTCAGCCAGGACCGCACGACCTGGTCCGGCAACTGGTTCTCCGCCGTGGACGCGCGGATGATGCCGGGACCGGTGCAGCAGCCCCGGCCGCCCTTCGTCGTCGCGGCGAACGGGCCCAAGGGCATCCGGCTGGCTCAGCAGTTCGGCTCCTGGGTGACCACCGGCACCGCGGACCGCGAGGCCGACACGGAGACCTGGTGGGACGGCGTACGGGTGGCCAGCGAGCAGTTCGAGGACGCCTGGGCCGCCCGCCCCGCGCCGGGTCCGTCGTCGGACCGGTTCCTCAACCTGGAGCTCCAGACAAGCGCGGTCACCTCGGTGGAGCGGCTCCGCGACGACCTGGGCCGCGCCGCGGCCCTCGGCTTCACCGATGTCGTCTACGCCTACCCCCGGAAGGGCCGGCCCTGCCGGGCCCCGGAGTCGCTGCTCGACCTGATGGCCGGCGAGCTGGCCGGTCTGGCCGGCGCGACGGCGGTCGGCTGAGGGTTCAGCCTTCGGTGGAGGTGGGATCCACAACCCGGGCCCACTTGCCCCGGGTGTGGCCGATGTGGGTCCGCATCAGGTCGTAGACCGCGTCGACGTCGCGGGACTCGATCACGTCCACGATGCGGAGGTGCTCCCGGGCCGACTCGGCGAGTTCGCCGCGCTCCAGCAGCGAGGCCAGGCCGATCAGCCGCGTCTGGCCGCGCAGCTCCCCGACCAGGTCGCTGATCCGGGGGTTGCCGGCGTACGCCAGCAGGGCGAGGTGGAAGGTGCGGTCGGCCTCGGTGTAGAGGAACAGGTCACCGGCCTCGGCCGCGTCGACGATCAGCTGCGCCTTGGCCCGCAGCTCCGGTAGGTCCTCGACGGGGATCAGCGGCGTCACGTCGCGGACCACGGGGGGCTCGACCAGCAGCCGCAGCTCGGTGATCCGGTCCAGGTCGGCGTCGTCGACGTCGGTGACCCGGAAGCCCTTGTTGGGCAAGATGGTGACCAGGCCCTCCCGGGCCAGGTCGAGCATCGCCTCGCGCACGGGAGTGGCGGAGACGCCGAACCGGGCCCCCAGCGTCGGCGCCGAGTAGACCATCCCGGGCTCCATCTCACCGGAGATGATCGCCGCCCGAAGGGCACCGGTGACCTGGGCCCGCAGGCTCACCTTCTCCACCTGCGCGATGTGCAACGTGTTCACCTGAGGGGACCCCACTCTCGACTAGCCGCAGTCTAGGGGGAACGGCGCCGACCCGGGGACGTCCGCACACGTGACCACGACCGCTCGACCGGGCGGAGCGTCCTGGTCGGAGGTGCTGGCTGGTCGGCCAGTCCTGGTCGGTCAGTCCTGGTCGGTCAATCCTGGTCGGGCCAGGGGGCCGAGTAGCTGAGCGCCGCGTCTGCGGTCAGGTCCCGGACCCGGGTCAGCAGCTCGCGTACCGTCGCGGCCCTCAGTAGTGCCACCTGGTCGAGGTCGCTGACCGGGCTGATCGCGGCCAGCTGCCAGCACGCCTCCATCGGGTCGACGGAGAGCTCGACGTCGGCCGACCACACCTCCTCGGAGAACTCCGAGGCGACGGCGAGCGTCCGGCGTACGAGTTGTTCGACCTCAAACCGGAGCGGCTCCTGCTCCGGGTCCCAGACCAGGTCCTCCAGCCACCTCACCTCGGCCTGCGGGTAGGGCTCGTCCGGCAGCCAGCTGTCCACCTCGAAGCGCCGGGTGCCCTGGGCGACCAGACCGACGACTCCGTCCTCGGTCCCGATCTGGGCGATGTCGCCGACCGTCCCGACGCCGAACCGGTGCTCACCGCCGCCGACCTCGTGTCCCCGCTCGATCAGGACCACGCCGAAACCGCTCTCCTCGGACTGGAGCAGCTGGGACAGCATGACCAGGTAGCGCTCCTCGAAGACCCGGAGCCGCAGGGGCATGTGCGGGAAGAGGACCGAACCCAGGGGAAACATCGGCAGCACGGACACACGAACAAGACAACCACGCGTCCCCAACGCGTGCACCCCACGGTCGACGGGCACGCGCAGCCTCCCGGTCACGAGGCATACCGGGGCCTAGGCTGCCTCGGTGAGCCACCCCGCGGACCGCTACCGTACCGACGTCCTGACCCCGGGCTGGCAGCAGGCCAACCGCCCGAAAAGCACCGATCTCGCCCTCTCCCGCGGCCTGGTCGTCGAGGACGCCACCACCGGGTTCTGCGGCGCTGTGACCCGGTGGGAGAACGGGGTCGTCCTGCTCGAGGACCGGCACGGCCGCAGCCGTGGGTTCGCCGTGGGCGCCGGTTTCCTCTACGAAGGAAAGCCAGTCACCCTCACGGTTCGCCCGACCGCCTCGCGAGCGGCCCCGAAACGGACCGCCTCGGGCTCGGTCGCGACCCCCGGCGAACGGGCCAAGGTCGCCCTGCCCAGCCGGATCTATGTCGAGGGCCGCCACGACGCCGAGCTGGTCGAGAAGATCTGGGGAGACGACCTGCGCCACGTCGGGGTCGTGGTCGAGTATCTCGGCGGGATCGACGACCTGCCCGGGATCGTTGACGAGTTCGCGCCCGAGCGCGGGCGTCGGCTGGGGGTGCTGGTGGACCACCTGGTCCCGCGGAGCAAGGAGTCGCGGATCGCCGACACGGTGATGGCGGGCCGGCACGGGCAGAACGTGCTGGTGCTCGGCCACCCGTTCGTCGACATCTGGCAGGCCGTGAAACCGGCCCGGGTCGGTCTCAAGGTGTGGCCCACGATCCGCCGGGACATCGAGTGGAAGCACGGCATCTGCGATGTGCTGCGCTTGCCGCACCGGGACCAGGCCGACATCGCCGCCGCCTGGCAGGCCATCCTGGCCCGGGTGCGGAACTGGTCGGACCTGGAGCTCCCGCTGCTCGCCTGTATCGAGCGGCTCATCGACTTCGTCACCCAGGACCACCTGAGCACCGACGACTGACTCTCCTCCGGGCTGTGTCCCGGACGGGTGAGCCCCCGCACGGCTGAGCTGCCGCACGGCTGAGCCCCCGCACCGCTGAGCCCCCGCACCGCTGAGCCCCCGCCCGGTTGGGTGCCGCACGGCTGAGCCCCCCACGGCTGAGACGAGTCAGGTCGGGCCTCGCTCGCCCAGCTCAGTCGAGCAGGTCGCGGACCATCCCGTCGGCCAACAGCCGCCCGTCGAGGGTCAGGGCCAAACGGCCAGAGGTCAGGACGGCCAGGCCGCGGTTCATCAGGTCGGGCACCCGTCGCTGCTCGGCCGGGGTCAGGACGGCCAGGTCCAGCCCGTCGGCCAGCCGCAGCTCCAGCAGCACCCGCTCGACCCGCCGGTCGGCCGGCTCCACGATCTCGCGGGCCTGGGCCGGCGAGAGTCCGGCGGCCATCCGGGCGGCGTAGGCAGCGGGGTGGCGCACGTTCCACCAGCGGACCCCCCCGACGTGGCTGTGAGCGCCGGGCCCGACCCCCCACCAGCTGTCTCCACGCCAATAGGCCAGGTTGTGCCGGCAGCGGTCCGCGGGGGTCCGGGCCCAGTTGCTGACCTCGTACGCGGTGAAGCCGGCCGCGGTCAGCTTCTGCTCGGCGAGCAGATACTTGTCAGCCAGGTCGTCGTCGTCGGTCATGGCCAGCTCCCCGCGGCGGATCCGGGTGGCCAGCCGGGTGCCCGTCTCGACGATCAGGGCGTACGCGCTGATGTGGTCCGGCTCGGCGGCCCGGGCGGCGTCCAGGGTGGTCTCCCAGTCGGCCAGCGACTCCCCCGGCGTGCCGTAGATGAGGTCGAGGCTGGTGCTGGCAAACCCGGCGGCCTTGGCCTCGGCCAGCGCCTGCTGGGGTCGACCGGGCGAGTGGACGCGATCCAGCAGGGCCAGCACCCTGGGGACGGCCGACTGCATGCCGAAAGAGATGCGCGTGAAGCCGACCTCGCGCAGCCGGGCCAGTCCGGCGGCGTTGATCGACTCCGGGTTGGACTCGGTGGTGACCTCCGCGTCAGGAGTCAGCCCGAACCGCTCGCGGACGGCGGCGACCATCCGGCCGAGGTCATCGGGCGGCAGCAGGGTGGGCGTGCCGCCGCCGACGAAGATCGTGGAGACCGGCGGCGCCCCGGGACCCAGGACGGTGGCGGCCAGGTCGATCTCGGCCAGAGCCACGTCGACGTACCCCGCGCGGCTCGCCCCGGGCTCGGTCCCCAGCTCGGAGGCGGTGTAGGTGTTGAAGTCGCAGTAACCGCACCGCGTGGTGCAGAACGGGACGTGCAGGTAGAAGCTCAGGGGTCGGGTCGCCACCTCGGCGACGGCGGTCGCGGGCAGCGACCCGTCGGCGGGCCCGGGGACCCCTTCGGGTGGAGCGGAGGGCATCGACCCAGGCTAGTGCCGCGGCCGGGCTCACCTCGACGCGTTCACGGTCGCACCCGCAGGCCGACTCGTGCCCAGCACACGATCTGCGGGTGGTCAGTGGGCGGTCAGCTGACCCCAAGGACCGACGCTCAGCCGGTCGGCGCGACCGCTCCGTCGGCGCCGACGTAGGCCGCCAGGTGTTGGCCCGTCAGGGTCGAGCGGTCGGCCACTAGATCGGCAGGCGTGCCCTCGAAGACAACCCGGCCTCCGTCGCGACCGGCACCGGGCCCGAGGTCGATGATCCAGTCAGCGTGGGCCATCACCGCCTGGTGGTGCTCGATGACGACCAGCGAGCGGCCGGCGTCGACCATCCGGTCGAGGAGGGCCAGCAGTTGCTCCACGTCGGCCAGGTGCAGCCCGGTGGTCGGTTCGTCCAGCACCAGCACCACGCCCGTCTCGCCCAGGTGGGTGGCGAGCTTGAGCCGCTGCCGCTCGCCGCCGGACAGAGTGGTCAGCGGCTGGCCGAGCCGGAGATAG
Source organism: Propionibacteriales bacterium (assembly GCA_038198385.1). Taxonomy (GTDB): domain Bacteria; phylum Actinomycetota; class Actinomycetes; order Propionibacteriales; family Propionibacteriaceae; genus Microlunatus. The sequence goes on along the minus strand of JBBQAB010000195.1, from coordinate 1,506 downwards.
CCGAGCCCGACGTCGGCCAGCCGGCCCAGTATGGTGTGGGCGGCCGGGATCCGTGCGTCTCCGTCGCCGAAGAACTCCTCGGCCCCGGCCACCGACATGGCGAGCACCTCGCTGATGTCTCGGCCGCCAAGGGTGTAGTCGAGTACCTCAGCCAGGAACCGCTTCCCCTCACAGGTCTCGCAGATGGTGGCAACCCCGGCCATCATGGCCAGGTCCGTGTAGATCACCCCGTTGCCGTTGCAGGTGGGGCAGGCGCCTTCGGAGTTGGCGCTGAACAGGGCCGGCTTTACCCCGTTCGCCTTGGCAAAGGCCTTGCGGATCGGATCCAGCAGCCCGGTGTAGGTCGCCGGGTTGCTCCGCCGGGACCCCTTGATCCCGGCCTGGTCGACGGTGACCACCCCGTCACGACCCGACACCGAGCCCCGGACCAGGGAGCTCTTGCCCGAGCCCGCCACCCCGGTGAGGACCACCAGCACACCGAGCGGGATGTCCAGGTCGACGTCGAGGAGGTTGTTCAGGCTGGCCCCACGCACCTCCAGCGCACCGGTCGGTGTGCGCACCGACGGCTTGAGGCGGGCCCGGTCGTCCAGATGCCGCCCGGTCAGGGTGTCACTGGACCGGAGTCCGTCCACAGTCCCCTCGAAGACCACCTCCCCGCCCCCCGAGCCCGCGCCGGGGCCGAGGTCGACGACGTGGTCCGCGATCGCGATCATCTCGGGCTTGTGCTCGACCACCAGCACGGTGTTCCCCTTGTCCCGCAGCCGCAGCAGCAGGCCGTTCATCCGTTGGATGTCGTGCGGGTGCAGGCCGATGGTGGGCTCGTCGAACACGTAGGTGATGTCGGTGAGAGCGGACCCGAGGTGCCGGACCATCTTGACCCGCTGGGCCTCACCGCCCGACAGCGTGCCGGCGGGCCGCGCCAACGTCAGGTAGCCCAGGCCGATCTCGACGAAGGAGTCGAGCACCTGGCTCAGTGCCTCCAGCAGTGGAGCCACCGAGGCGTCGGCGCGCCCACGGGTCCACGCAGCCAGGTCGCTGATCTGCATGGAGCAGACGTCAGCGATGCTGACCCCCTCGATCCTGGACGACCGTGCCGCCTCGCTCAGCCGGGTCCCGCCACAGTCGGGGCAGGCGGTGAAGGTGACGGCCCGCTCGACGAAGGCCCGGATGTGCGGCTGCAGGGAGTCGACGTCCTTGGACAGCATCGACTTCTGGATCTTCGGCACCAGACCCTCGTAGGTCAGGTTGATGCCGTCGACCTTGATCTTGACGGGCTCCTGGTAGAGCAGGGCGTCCAGCTCGTCGGTGGTGTAGTCGCGGATCGGCTTGTCCCGGTCGACGAAACCCGAGCCCATGTAGATCCGGCCGAACCAGCCATCCATGCTGTAGCCGGGAATGCTCAGCGCCCCCTGGGCCAGGGACAGGTTCTCGTCGTAGAGCGCCGAAAGGTCGATGTCGTTGACCGAGCCCCGGCCCTCGCAGCGGGGGCACATGCCACCGGTGATG
>JBBQAB010000194.1:0-2102 GCA_038198385.1 Propionibacteriales bacterium | reverse complement strand
CCCTGGCACGAGATCGACCCGGCCGGCCAGCTTCCGGGGCGCGGCTCGGTGTCCGACCTCGTGGCCACGACGGGGACCGACGGGGTGGAGCGCCGCTCCGACCTCAGCGTCGAGAGCAGCTGAGGGTCGCCCGCACCTTGGTCAAGCAGCAGCCTTCCGGCCCGATGGGGCTGACGCCCCGACGCGCGCTGGCGGTCTCGGCCATCTTCGGTGGCCTGGGCGGCTGGCTCATCGTGGTCACCGCCAACCTCCTCAACCTGGTGCCGCCCACGGTGCCCTGGACCGCGCCCATCGGGCTCGTGCTGATCGCGACCCTCGTCGGGGCCCTGGCCCACAGCACCCGACAGCGACTGCAGGTCCGGCACGAGCGGATGGAGCCGCAGCGGGCGGTCGCCTTCCTGGTCCTCGGCAAGGCCTCGGCTCTGGCGGGGGCGCTGGTCGGCGGTGGCTACCTGGTCTACGCCTTGCTGTTCGTGACCCGGATCGCGGCCGTCGGCCCCCGGGACCGGGTGATCCGGTCCGCCGTGTGTGTGGTCGCGGGCGCTGCCCTCTGTGGCCTCGGACTCCTCCTGGAACGGGCCTGCCGCGTTCCCGACGACCCGGACGACGAGGACTCCGGCCACGACACCCGGCGCGGGGTCTGAGGTCCGCGTCCTCCGCCTCCGGCTGACATAAGGTGACCCGCGTGACCACAGCGCCCGCCATCTCCTCCGAGCCGCGTCGTTCGCCGGCCCAGCGGCGCGCCAGCACGTCCCCGTTGCGCCGCACGGCCCAGATCGTCCTGGTCGGGGGCACGGTCGTGGCCCTCGTGGCCGCCTTCGGACCGCCGCTGGTGGTGCGGTTCGGCGTGGTCGTTGCCGTGGCCTCCGCGGTCGTGGCCTGCGTGTTCGCCTGGCGTGAGGTGTTTGCGGCGCGCCGGGAGCACGCAGCCGAGCTGCACCGCGTCTCGGCCGAGCACGGTCGCGTGCTGACCGACAGCCGCCGGCGCAACGCCGCCGTGGTCGAGACCCTCACCGGGCGGATCCAGGAGGCCGGGCGCACCGTCGCGGGCCAGCGGGTCACCATCGGCGAGCTGCACCAGACCGTCAGCGGGCTGGAAGCCGACCGCGTCGCGCTCGGGGCCACGGTCGGGGAGCTGACCCGGGAACGGAACCTGCTGGGCGGCAAGGTCGCGGTGCTGCTCGACGAGAGGGTGCACCTGCAGCTGGAGCTGACGGAGCGCGACGTCATGATCAGCAACCTGCGCGACACTGTACGGGCGCACGAGGACGAGATCGGCTCCCTGCGCGGTAGCGAGGGCCAGGACGCGTCGGTGCACCACATGCCTCGCCGGGCCCTGGCCGAGCACGAGGCCGTCTGGAACGCCCTGCCCTCGGCCCGCGACCTCTGGGCCGACGTCGAGCACCCGGCCGTGGTCGACCTCGCGACCCTGGAGACCGCCATGGTGCTGCCGAACTACGAGGGCGACCGCCGGTTCGGGTGAGCCCACGGCCGGGTCTCCGGCCCGGTCCCTTGGGGGGCCGGGCCCTCGTGCGTCCGGGCCCTCGTGCGTCCGGGCCCTCGTGCGTCCGGGCCCCCCGCGAGTCCGTGGCCGGGGCGGGGGGTGCCGCAACCGGTCAGCGGTCGATGTCACCCACCACGTAGCCGACCGAGGCCAGGGCGGGCTCCAGGGAGCTCGTGGGCAGGCCGACCAGCAGCCTCTCCAGCGCGGCCACGTGGTTGAAGGACGGAGTCCGGAGCTTGAGCCGCCAGGGCGTCTTCTCCCCGCGGGAGACCAGGAAGACCCCGGCGACTCCCAGGGGTGCCTCGGTGGTCAGGTAGGTCTCGCCCTCCGGCAGCTTGATGACCTTGCCCAGTCGGACCGCGACCGGGCCCGGGGTCTGGGCCAGCAGTTCGCAGCAGGACTCGACCAGCGCAGCGCGGACTCCAAGCTCGTACACAAGCGTGGCCAGCCGGGCCTGGGCGTCGCCGCCCGTGTGCGGGGTCGGGAGCAGCAGGTCGGCCAGATCGGCGTAGGCGAGGTAGGGCCGGTGCCGACGGAGGTCGGCCTCCACCCCGCTGGACCGGGCCGCCGGGCCGGTGACCCCGTACGCGTGGACGGT
>JBBQAB010000193.1:0-9140 GCA_038198385.1 Propionibacteriales bacterium | reverse complement strand
TAGAAGTAGGCGAAGAACACGATCAGCAGGAAGAACGTGGCCATGTAGATCGGGTGCGTGCCCCGGATGAAGTGCGCCTGGATCCATGCCGACCCCGGGGAGCCGGGCCGGAACTGGGCGTACAGGGCGGGGAGGTAGAGCAACGAGGAGGCGAAGATGACCGGGATCACGCCGGCCTGGTTGACCTTGATCGGGATGTAGGTGGTCGAGCCACCGAGCATCCGGCTCCCCACCATCCGCTTGGCGTATTGCACCGGGATCCGGCGCTGGGACTGCTCGATGAAGATGACGCCGGCCATCACGACCAGACCGAGGGCCAGCACCAGGAGGAAGACGACCCAGCCCTGCGAGCCCGGGCGGGCGACCTTGATGCTCCACAGCGCGCTGGGGAAGGTGGCGGCGATCTGGGTGAAGATCATCACCGACATGCCGTTCCCGACGCCCCGCTCGGTGATGAGCTCACCGAGCCACATGATGACGCTGGTACCGGCGGTCATCGTCAGGATCATCACCACGACCGGGAAGATGCTCTTGTCGTAGACGAGGCCGGTGCACCCGGTGAACAGCCGGTCGTTGACCGCCACGGTCACGAAGGCCGTCGAGTTCAGGACCGCCAGGACCAGGGTGAGGTAGCGCGTGTACTGCGTGATCTTGGTCTGACCGGCCTGGCCTACCTTCTTCAGTGCCTCCAGACGCGGGATCACCACCGTCAGCAGCTGCAGGATGATGCTGGACGTGATATAGGGCATGATGCCCAGCGCGAAGATCGCCAGCTGGAGCAGAGCCCCGCCGGAGAAGAGATTGATCAGGGAGTAGAGACCCTGCTGGTCCCCGCTGGTCGCGGCCTTCAGACAGGTGTTGACCTGCTGGACGTTGACGTTGGGGGTGGGAATGATCGAACCCATCCGGAAGATGGCCAGAATGGCCAGCGTGAAGAAGATCTTCTTCCGCAGATCCGGGGTCCGGAATGCATTGGCGAACGCGGCGAGCACTCCTGCCCTCCCTTTCGTGGTGGACCAGCCTGTTGTGCGGACAACTCTTGTCGCTGGACGAGTCGGACGCGCAGGACCTCGCGACTTTATCAAGAGATGCCCGTTAAACGGTCATCCTCCCTCGGGAGCCACGGGCTGGGCGCTTGCAGCCCGACCCTGTGGACCCGGTGGGGCCGTGTCGCGCCCACCTGACTGGCGACGCGGCACAGCCCTAGGGTAGGGCCATGAAGATTGTCGTCGGATATATCCCGACCCCTGAGGGTCTGGCCGCCATCAACTACGCCACCGAGTACGCGAGGTCCTCAGGTGGGTCGCTGACCGTCCTGAACACCGGAAAGGACGGCAACTACGCCGATCCGGTGTTCGCCAGCCCTCAGGACATCGACGCCATCGAGTCCGAGCTGACCAGCCTCGGGCTGGAGTACGAGATCCGTCGTCCCGCCGACGGGCTGGGGGCCGCCGAGGCCATCCTGCAGCTGGAGAAGGAGATCGGAGCCGACCTCGTGGTGATCGGCGTCCGCCGCTCCCCCGTGGGCAAACTGATCACCGGCAGCACCGCCCAGGCCATCCTGCTCGGCGCCGACTGCCCGGTGGTGGCCGTCAAGCCCCCCAAGGCCCCCTGAGAGCTCCCCGGCTCGGGCCCCACTGCCCGTGGAGCGGAGAGCCCGCAGAGCTGAGAGCCTCCGGAGCCGAGAGCCCGCGAGCCCCACACGCCAAGCACGGACCTGCCCGGCTGCGGGCAGGTCCGTGCTTCACGTGGTGGGGTGTCAGACCCTCGTTCAGCGGTTCAGCGGTCTAGCGGTTCAGGCGGATGACGGCGTAATCGATCCCGCCGGGGTTGACCGCACCGAACCGGGCGTTCGGCAGGTAGAGGTCACCACGGTGGGCGGCCACCGTGGTCGGCACATCCAGCTGCGGGCTGGTCAGCGTGTCGACCTGCGTTCCCCGCGTGCCCTGCGCGTTGAGGTGCAGGACCGCCACTTGGTTCAGCTGGTTGCGAACGACGTAGAGCGTCCGCCCGACCAGCAGCATGCCGTCGCCGTTGGTCAGTGAGGCCCCGCCCAGGTCCACCCGACGCGCGACCCCGGTCCGGGGGTCCACCCGGAAGAGGAACCCGGTGTTGGACTGTACGACCAGCAGCGCCTTGTGGTCGGGGGTCTGGGTGATGCCGTTGGCGTTGAGCACCCCAGCCTCCTGCACCCAGTCCCCACTCAGCGGCAGCGTGGTGAAGCCGCCAGCCGGCTGACGGCCGTACGGGCGGGTGGAGACCCCGTAGAGCTGGGGCTGCATCGAGTCGGTGAACCAGGCGGTCTTCTGGGTCAGGACCACGTCATTGACGAAGCTCGGTGCGGTGGTGAACGTGTAGCTGCGCAGAACCGCCCCCGTGCGCGTGCTGACCACGCGCCCGGTACCGGAGCTGCCACCCGAGACGTACAGCCGCTGGGCGCCGTCGACCTTCAGGCCCAGCGAGGGGGTGCCGGGGCCCTGGCTGATGACCGAGCCACGCCCGGTGCGCAGGTTCACCGCGTAGATGTCCCCACTCACCCGGGAACCGAGGTAGGCCGTGCCGCCCTGGATGGCGATTCCCTCGGGCTGGAACCCGACCGGCAGCGCGATCCGGCCCGGAGCGTGTTGCGGGCCGTGGTGCGGGGCCGCCTCGGCAGCCCCGACGGCGGTGAAGCTCAGGGCGGCGGTGAGCAGCAGGGCCGCCCATACGCGTGCCTGGGACCGCAGCTTCATGATGGCTCCTTCGCCGATGGGGCCGACACCGTGCCAGCCGATGCCTGATTGTGACCGGCCGGGGCAAACATCCCCCTGCGCACGACCGCCCGGGAACGACGACTGCCCTCCAACGACGACGTGGGGCCGCCCGACCGAAGTCGGACGACCCCACGGTCGGCTGTCTGCGGGCGTCAGAGCTCGGTGGTGCTCCCACCGGCAGCGACGATCTTCTCCTTGGCCGACCCGGAGAACGCGTGCGCGCTCACCTGCACGGGCACGGCGATCTCCCCGGTGCCGAGGATCTTGACCGGCTGGCCCGAACGGACGGCACCGTTGGCCACGAGGTCGGCCACGGAGACCGCGCCGCCCTCGGGGAACAGCGAGCCGAGCTTGTCCAGGTTGACGATCTGGAACTCCACGCGGAACGGGTTCTTGAAGCCTCGCAGCTTCGGGACCCGCATGTGCATGGGCATCTGACCACCCTCGAAGCCCTCGGGGATGGTGTTACGTGCCTTCGAGCCCTTGGTACCGCGGCCCGCAGTCTTGCCGCCCTTGCCGCCTTCGCCTCGACCCACACGGGTCTTGGCCGTCTTGGCGCCAGGGGCGGGCCTGAGGTGATGAACCTTCAGTGCCATGTCAGTCGACCTCCTCGACGGTCACCAGGTGGGAGACCGTGTTGATCATCCCGCGAACCTCGGGACGGTCCGGGCGCAGCGACTCGTCGCCGATGCGCTTGAGACCGAGGGTCCGCAGCGTGTCCCGCTGGTTCTGCTTGCCGCCTACCCCACTACGGATCTGGCGGACCTTGAGCTGGGTCATGCCGACGTCACCGCCTCGCGGGCCCGCAGGATCGCAGCCGGGGTCACGTGCTCGACCGACATGCCGCGCCGCTTGGCGACGTCCTCCGGGGTCTCGAGCGCCTGCAGCGCGGCCACCGTGGCGTGCACCACGTTGATGGCGTTGGTCGAGCCCAGCGACTTGGCGAGCACATCGTGCACACCGGCGCACTCGAGCACCGCCCGAGCCGAACCGCCGGCGATGACCCCGGTGCCCGGGGAAGCCGGACGCAGCATCACGACACCGGCCGCCTTCTCACCCTGGACGGGGTGCGGGATGGTGCCCTGGATGCGGGGGACGGCGAAGAAGTGCTTCTTCGCCTCCTCGACACCCTTGGCGATCGCCGCGGGGACCTCTTTGGCCTTGCCGTAGCCCACACCGACCGTGCCGTCACCGTCGCCCACCACGACCAGCGCGGTGAAGCTGAACCGACGACCACCCTTGACGACCTTGGCCACCCGGTTGATCGCGACGACGCGCTCGATGAACTGGCTCTTCTCCTGCGCCTGGCCACGACGGTCGTCACGGCCGCGACGCTCACCTCCGGCGCCGCCTCCGCGGCGCTGGGTTCCACTCATCGCTCTACCTCTTCCGTAATGTTCGTCATGTCCATCAGAACCCGAGGCCACCCTCGCGAGCGCCGTCAGCCAGCGCGGCGATGCGGCCGTGGTAGCGGTGACCGGCGCGGTCGAAGACCACGTTCTCGATGCCGGCCGCCTTGGCGCGAGCCGCCAGCGTCTGGCCGACCTGCTTGGCCTTGGCCGACTTGTCGCCCGACGCCACGCGGAGGTCGGCCTCCATGGTCGACGCCGACACCAGGGTACGACCCAGGGTGTCGTCGACCACCTGTGCGGAGATGTGCTTGGCCGAGCGGGACACCACCAGCCGAGGACGCTCCGGCGCACCGAAGACCTTCTTGCGCACGCGGATCTGACGACGCAGCCGCGAAGCCGCCTTGGGCGACATGCCCTTGCGTGAAGCCAACGAGACAGCCATCGTCACTTACCAGCCTTTCCGACCTTGCGGCGGACGTGCTCGCCCGCGTACCGAACGCCCTTGCCCTTGTAGGGCTCGGGCTTGCGCAGCTTACGAATGTTCGCTGCGACCTCACCAACCTGCTGCTTGTCGATCCCGACGACCGTCAGGCGAATGGGGGTCTCGACGGTGAAGGTGATGCCCTCGGGCGCCTTCATGCGGACCGGGTGGCTGTAGCCGAGCGCGAACTCCAGCTCGGTCGGGCCCTTGGCGATGACGCGGTAACCGACGCCGACGATCTCGAGCTTCTTCTCGTAGCCCGCGGTGACGCCGGTGACCATGTTGGACACCAGGGTCCGGGTGAGACCGTGCAGCGACTTGCTGATGCGCTCGTCGTCGGGACGGGAGACCTCGATCTCGCCGTTCTCCGCCCGAGCCACCGTGATCGGCTCCGCGACGCGGTGCGCCAGGGTGCCCTTGGGGCCCTTCACCGAGACCTGCTGGCCGTCGAGGGTGACCTCGACGCCCGACGGGACCGTGACAGGAAGCCTGCCAATGCGTGACATGTGTGTTCCTTCCTAAGTCTCGTCGTTACCAGACGTAGGCGACGACTTCGCCGCCGACGCCGGTCCGGTGGGCCTGACGGTCGGTCAGGAGCCCCTGGGAGGTGGAGATGATGGCGATACCGAGACCGCCGAGCACCTTGGGCAGGCCGGTCGACTTGGCGTAGACGCGCAGCCCGGGCTTGGAAACCCGTCGCACACCCGCAATGGAGCGCTCGCGGTTCTGGCCGTACTTCAAGGTGATGGCCAAGGTCTTGCCGACCTCACCTTCGGCGGGCTCGTTCACCTCGAAGCTCGCGATGTAGCCCTCGCTGGCGAGGATCTCGGCGATGCCGACCTTGATCTTGCTGTGGGGCATGACCGCAGTGTCGTGGTACGCCTGGTTGGCGTTCCGCACGCGGGTCAGCATGTCCGCAATCGGGTCTGTCATGGTCATAGCTGGAGGTACTTCTTTCTCGCGCGGTTTCCCGTTCCGGGACCTGCAGCGGTTCTGGTGTGGTGAGGACCGGCGACTGGTGTGAACCAGCCGGAGGCCGTCACCAAGAGGACTTGGTGATGCCGGGGAGCTCGCACCGGTGGGCCATCTCGCGTAGGCAGATCCGGCACAGGCCGAACTTGCGGTAGACGGCCTTGGGCCGCCCGCACCTCTGGCACCGGGTGTACGCGCGCACGCCGAACTTAGGCGTGCGGGCCTGCTTCACCTTGAGGGCTGTCTTCGCCATTTCTCTTCTTCCTTAGTTCGTCCGGAACGGGAAGCCCAGATGACGCAGCAGCGCCCGGCCTTCGTCGTCGGTCGCCGCCGTGGTCACGAACGTGATGTCCATGCCGCGGACGCGGTCGATCTTGTCCTGGTCGATCTCGTGGAACATGACCTGCTCGTTGAGACCGAAGGTGTAGTTGCCCTTGCCGTCGAACTGCTTGGGCGACAGCCCACGGAAGTCACGGATACGAGGCAGCGCCAGGGTCAGCAGACGGTCGGCGAACTCCCACATGCGGTCGCCCCGCAGGGTGACGTGGCAGCCGATCGGCATCCCCTCGCGCAGCTTGAACTGCGCGATGGACTTGCGGGCCTTGGTGACCTGCGGCTTCTGGCCGGTGATCGTCGTGAGGTCCTTGACCGCGCCGTCGATGATCTTGGAGTCACGGGCGGCGTCGCCGACACCCATGTTGACCACGATCTTCACCAGGCCGGGGATCTGCATGACGTTGCCGAACGAGAACTCCTTGTGCAGCGCCGACGCGATCTCCTCGCGGTAGCGCAGCTTGAGACGCGGCTGAACCTTGGGCTCCGCGACAGCGGGGGTGCCCTCTGATGTCGTGGTGCTCATCAGATCTCCTCTCCGGTCACCCGGGCGATACGGACGCTGCGGGTGGACTTGTACTCCGAACCGTCGGGGCGACGCTTGGTCACCTCGGCGCGGTCGTAGCCCACGCGGGTCACGACCTCGTCGCCGGCCTCGTTCTTCACGACCAGCTGGACGTTCGACGAGTGGATGGGAGCCTCCGAGGAGACGATCCCGCCCTTGGTCGAGCCGCCCTGGGGCTGGGCCGAGGTGTCGCGCAGGTGCCGCTTGGCGATGTTCACGCCAGCCACGGTGACCTTGTTGCGCTCCGGGTAGACGGCGATGACCTCGCCGACCAGACCCTTGTCCTTGCCCGCGATGACCTTGACGCGGTCACCCTTGCGGACGTGCAGCTTGTGAATCTTCTTGGTCGTCGTCATGACTCAGATCACCTCCGGGGCGAGCGAGATGATCCGCATGAAGCGCTTCTCGCGCAGCTCACGGCCCACCGGGCCAAAAATTCGGGTGCCACGCGGCTCGCCGTCACTCTTCAAGATCACCGCAGCGTTCTCGTCGAACTTGATGTACGAGCCATCAGCGCGACGACGCTCCTTCACGGTACGGACGATGACGGCCTTGACGACCTCGCCCTTCTTGACGTTGCCACCGGGGATGGCGTCCTTGACGGTGGCGACGATGACGTCGCCGATGCCGGCGTAACGGCGACCAGATCCACCGAGAACGCGGATGCACAAGATCTCCTTGGCACCCGTGTTGTCGGCGACCTTAAGCCGCGACTCCTGCTGGATCATCTGTTATCTCCTGGTTGTCTCACTGGTTCCCCGGTGAGGGGCCTCGTGGAACTTGTGGGGTTGATCGGACCGTACCGGCCGTCGGGGGTGGTAGCCCTCGGCGGCCGGGCGATCGGTGCTACTTGGCCTTCTCGAGGATCTCGATCAGGCGCCAGCGCTTGGTCGCGCTCAGCGGCCGGGTCTCCATCACGCGGACCCGGTCGCCCAGTCCAGCGCTGTTCTCCTCGTCGTGCGCCTTGATCTTGCTCGTCTGACGGAGCACCTTGCCGTACAACCGGTGCTTGACGCGGTCCTCGACGGCGACCACGACGGTCTTGTCCATCTTGTCGCTGACGACGTAGCCCTCACGGACCTTGCGCCGCCCACGCTCCTCGACCGCCGCGGCAGTCTCGTTCACTTCTTCAGTCATCTCAGGCCTCTACCTTCGCAGCGGCGGAGTCCGCCGATGCCTCTTCAACGTCGGGGTCGTCCACGATGCCGAGCTCACGCTCGGTCAGCACGGTGTAGATCCGGGCGATGTCCTTGCGGACGGCGCGGAGCCGACCGTGCGACTCGAGCTGGCCGGTGGCGGCCTGGAAGCGGAGCGTGAACAGCTCCTCCTTCAGCTCGGTCACCTTGGCGTTGAGCTCGACCCGGCTCTGGCCGCGCAGCTCGGCGGCGGTGGCAACCTTGGCCATCAGATCTCACCTACTTCGCGCTTGATAAAGCGCGCCTTCATGGGCAACTTGTGGATCGCCAGGCGCATGGCCTCACGAGCCGTCTCCTCGGTGACGCCGGAGAGCTCGAAGAGCACCCGGCCCGGCTTGATGTTGGCGATCCACCACTCCGGGGAGCCCTTACCCGAGCCCATCCGGGTCTCGGCGGGCTTCTTGGTCAGCGGGCGGTCGGGGTAGACGTTGATCCACACCTTGCCGCCACGCTTCATGTGACGCGTCATGGCGATACGAGCGGACTCGATCTGACGGTTGGTCAGGTAGGCAGCCTCCATGGACTGGATACCGAACTCGCCGAAGGACAGCTTGGTGCCGCCCTTGGCCGCACCCGTCCGCTTCGGGTGGTGCTGCTTGCGGTACTTGACCCTGCGGGGAATCAGCATGGCTCAGGCCTCCTGCGTTGCTTCGGCCGGGGCGGCGGCGGGGGTCTCGGCCGAAGCCGGGGTCTCCGCTGCGCCGTCAGCGCGACGACGGCCACCGCGCTCGGGGCGGTCGCCACGGACGGGACGGTCACCACGGGCGGGGCGACCCGGACGGGTACGGCCGCCGGCGGCGTTGCGGGCCGCTTTCTGCGCCGCCCGCTCGGAGCGGGTGCCCGAGACGTCGCCCTTGTAGATCCAGACCTTCACGCCAATCCGGCCGAAGGTGGTCTTGGCCTCGTAGAAGCCGTAGTCGATGTCGGCCCGCAGCGTGTGCAGCGGGACCCGACCCTCGCGGTAGAACTCCGAACGGCTCATCTCAGCGCCGCCGAGACGACCCGAGCACTGGATCCGGATGCCCTGGGCGCCCGACCGCATCGCGCTCTGCTGGGCCTTGCGCATGGCACGACGGAACTGCACGCGGGAGGCGAGCTGCTCCGCGACACCCTGGGCCACGAGCTGGGAGTCGGTCTCGGGGTTCTTGACTTCGAGGATGTTCAGCTGGACCTGCTTGCCGGTCAGCTTCTCCAGGTCACCGCGGACGCGCTCGGCCTCGGCTCCGTTACGGCCGATGACGATGCCCGGGCGGGCGGTGTAGATGTCCACGCGGACCCGATCCCGGGTGCGCTCGATCTCGACGCTGGAGATCCCAGCGCGCTCGAGGCCCTTGACCAGGAGCTTGCGGATCTTGACGTCCTCACCGACGTAAGAACTGTAGAGCTTGTCGGCGTACCAACGGCTCTTGTGGTCGGTGCTGATCCCGAGGCGGAAGCCGTACGGGTTGATCTTCTGACCCATCTCAGGCCTCCTTCTTCTTCGAGGTC
>JBBQAB010000192.1:0-3162 GCA_038198385.1 Propionibacteriales bacterium | reverse complement strand
TCGGGTCCACGACCACTCTGATGTCGTCGGGTCCACGACCACTCTGATGTCGTCGGGTCCACGACCACTCTGATGTCGTCGGGTCCACGACCACTCTGATGTCGTCGGGTCCACGACCACTCTGATGTCGTCGGGTCCACGACCGGCCTGACGTCGAGGGTCCGAGGACCTAGGCTGGCCGGGTGAGTGCACCCCCCAGCGCGCCCGACCCGTCCACGGACCCGTCCCTGCCGGCCTCGGATCCGACCATCCCGGCTCTGGACCCGGCCCTGCCGGCCCCGGGCTCGACCACCCCGGCCCCCCCTCGCCGGAGCAGGTCGGTCGGGCCGGGGACCTGAACTCCCCCCGCACGATGCAGGGGCCGGTCCTGCGCGGCCGCAGCCAGCGGCAGACCACGACCACCGACCAGCGGCTGCTGGACGCGCGCGGTCCCACGGACTGGGTGCACACCGACCCCTGGCGGGTGCTGCGGATCCAGGCCGAGTTCGTCGAGGGCTTCGGCACCCTGGCCGAGCTGGGCCCGGCGGCCGCGATCTTCGGCTCGGCCCGGACCCGCCCCGAGGACCCGGCGTACGCGCAGGCCGAGCTGGTCGCGAGCCGGCTGGCCGCGGCCGGTCTGGCGGTCATCACCGGCGGGGGGCCCGGGGTGATGGAGGCGGCCAACAAGGGGGCGGCGGAGGCCGGCGGGGTGTCGGTCGGGCTCGGGATCGAGCTGCCCTTCGAGTCGGGTCTCAACCGCTACGTCAACCTCGGCATCAACTTTCGCTACTTCTTCGCCCGCAAGACCATGTTCGTGAAGTACGCCCAGGGCTTCGTGGTGATGCCCGGCGGCTTCGGGACCCTGGACGAGCTCTTCGAGGCCCTGACCCTGGTGCAGACCCGCAAGGTCACCCAGTTCCCGGTCGTGCTGTTCGACACCGCCTACTGGAGCGGTCTGGTCGGATGGCTGCAGCAGACCGCGCTGGAACGGGGCTGTATCTCGGCGGCCGACCTGGACATGTTCACCCTGACCGACGACCCCGACGAGGCCGTGTCGGTCCTGCTCGCCCACGAGCCGGACCGCCCGCGACCCGGGGCGTGTTCGTGACCGGCTCCGGTTCGCCCCGGTGGTCGGTGGTGGGCCGGCGTGACAGCATCGAGGCATGGAGTGGTTCGTAGCCGTGATCGCCGTGGTCGCGCTGGGGGTGGCGGCGATGGTGGCGGCCGGAAGGATGGGACAGATGGCTGACGCACCGGTACGGGACACGTTCCGGCCCGACCTGCCCGAGGCGCCGCTGAGCGCTCAGGACCTGCGCGGCGTACGGCTCGGCGTGACCCTGCGGGGCTACGCCATGGACCAGGTGGACGACCTGATCGAGCGGCTCGCGGGTGAGATCGGCGACCGGGACGCCCGGCTCGCCGCGCTGCGTCGGGGGAGCGGCCCGGTGTCCGGGTCCGCCCCGTACAGCACTGCGACCGGACCGACCGACGAAGCCCCTCAGGCCGACCCGGTCGGGGCCGAACCCGCCCGGGCGCCGGGAGAGGAGATCTGATGAGCGCACGACTCGAGGTCGAGGTGCAGATCGCCGCCGACCCGCTCCGCGTCTGGGAGGTCCTCACCGACTGGGGCGGGCAGGCCGACTGGATCCCGCTGACCACCGTGCGGGTGGTCAGCCCGCAGGCGACCGGGCTGGGCGTCCGGGCCGAGGCGCTGTCGGGCTTCTGGCTCGGCCCGCTGCCGCTGGGCCTGCTGGACCGGTTCGTGGTCACCGGCTGGGCCCCGCCCGTCTTCGGCTCGGGCGAGCTCGAGGTGCTGCACCTCGGTCCGTACTTCACCGGCGAGGGCGTCTTCGCCCTCGACGCGGTCGACGGTGGCACCCGCGTCCGCTGCACCGAGATGATCACCGTGCCCGGCGGCCGCCCCGCCGACGCCGCGGTGCGAGCGCTGCTGCCCGCCATGCGGCTGGGCTTCCGCCAGAGCCTCCGCGACTTCGCGGGGATCGCGGAGAGCCGAGCGGTCTGATGGGGTCGCAGCCGGGCCCCGACGGGCGGCTGCGGTGCGTCTGGGCCCTGGGCACTGCCGACTACCTCGCCTACCACGACCAGGAGTGGGGACGTCCGGTCACCTCGGTGGCGGGGCTCTACGAGCGGGTGACCCTGGAGGCGTTCCAGTCCGGTCTGTCCTGGATCACCATCCTGCGCAAGCGGGACGCCTTCCGCCGGGCCTTCGCCGGCTTCGACCCTGCGGTCGTGGCCGCGTACGGGCCGGCTGACGTCGAGCGGCTGATGGGCGACACCGGAATCGTGCGCAACCGGGCCAAGATTTCGGCGGCGGTCACGAACGCGGCGATCGTGGAACGGCTCGGGTCGGGCTTCGTCGACCTCCTGCTGGGCTACCGGCAGGCCGACCGGAGCCGGCCGATGAGCCCGGCCGAGGTGCCCGCGGTCACCCCGGCCTCGGTGGCGCTGGCCCGGGATCTCAAGGGCCACGGCTTCGCCTTCGTGGGGCCGACGACCGCGTACGCGCTGATGCAGGCCGTGGGGCTGGTCGACGACCATCTCCGTGACTGCTGCGTGCCCCCGTGGCCGTCTCCCTCAGGCCCGGGCCGGTGACCGCGGCGGGGCGCGGGCGGGACGGCAGCGGGGCAGTGCCGCGGGGCGTCTGGGGAAGAAAGCGCCGGTCGGGCCGGATGAGCGCTTAAACTTGGCCTCAGTCGACGGCCGGCTACCCGTCGACGGCCGCAGGCCGGTCGGCTCCCCGACCACGGTCGCCGTCCGGCGGACCGCCACCGTCGACCGCACGTCGACACGATGGGGCTTGCCTACCCGAATGGGTCCTCGGACCTGTCGTGCGGAATAATTAGCTGAGCACTACCGGATCACTACAGATGAGGATGCGCGATGGCTGCAATGAAGCCGCGGACTGGTGATGGCCCGATGGAGGTCACCAAAGAGGGACGTGGGATTGTCATGCGGGTCCCGCTCGAGGGCGGTGGACGCCTCGTCGTCGAGCTCAAGGCGACGGAGGCCACCGAGCTCGCCGGTGCACTGAAGGATGTCGTCGGATAGCCGGTGACACAACGACGGGGGGCCAGCGGCCGGTCGGCGCACGGGCCCCGGCGGGGTGGGCGCCGCCCCCCCACCGGCCGGGGGCCCCGCGAGCCCCGCGGTTTTCCGCGTCCC
>JBBQAB010000191.1:0-15194 GCA_038198385.1 Propionibacteriales bacterium | reverse complement strand
TGTCCGCTGCGCTGGGGTGACATGGACGCCCAGGGCCACGTGAACAACGCCGCCTACCTGGACTACCTCCAGGAGGCCCGGGTCGACTTCCTGCTCAGCGGTCCGCCGCCGCTGCCGCGCCTGCTGAGCACCGGGGTGCTGGTCGTGAGTCACCAGGTCGAGTACCTGCAGCCCGTGGTGGCCGGGGACCGGCCGTTGGTGGTCGACCTCTGGGTGGACGCCGTCGGCGGCAGCCGGTTCGTGATCGGCTACGAGCTCTACGACGGTGACGTCCTGGTGGCCCGGGCGCGAACGGCCGCGGCCCCGTACGACCTGGACGGCGGCGGGCTGCGCCGGCTGACCGTGGACGAGGGGATGCTGCTGCGGGCCGCACTGGAGCCCGCCGAGCCGCTCCGGACCCTGCCCCTGGTTGCTCCCGCCGGCGCGGCCGGCCACGTCCACCCGCTGGCGGTCCGCTGGTCCGACCTCGACTCCTACGGCCACGTCAACAACGTCAAGCTCTACGACTACGTCCAGGAGGGTCGCATCGCGATGATGCGCAGCGGAGGTGGCTGGACCAGTGGCGACGCGCTCTTCCTGGTCGTCCGGCAGGACGTCGCCTACCGCCGCCCGATGGACTTCGCGACCACCCCGTACGAGGTCTGGACCGCCGTCGCCGCGGTGGGGAACCGGTCCGCGACCCTGGTCTCGGAGGTCCGCGACGGGACCGGGGCCTACGCCACCGCCCGCACGGTGGTCGTCGTCCCGCAGCCGTTCACCGACGGGCAGCGCGCCGGGCTGGAGGGCTACCGCATCTCGTGACCGGGCCGTCTGCGCCGGGCTCCGCTCAGAGCTGCAGGCCGCGGACGAGGCCCGGAGGCTTGTCGAAGGTGTTGACCATCGAGTGGGCGGCGCGCTCCATGTAGGTCCACAGCTCGTGCCGCTGCGCCGGGGTGAGCTCGATCGAGTCGACCGCGTCGCGCATGTGGGTCAGCCAGCGGTCCCGCATGTCGGGGGTGACCGCGAACGGGGCGTGCCGCATCCGGAGCCGCGGGTGGCCGCGGCCGTCGCTGTAGGTGGTCGGACCGCCCCAGTACTGCTCCAGGAACATCCGGAAGCGCTCCTCGGCCGGGCCGAGGTCCTCCTCGGGGTAGAGCGCACGCAGGGGTGCGTCGTCGGCCACGCCCTCGTAGAAGCGGTGCACCAGGGCGACGAAGGTGGGGTGACCTCCGACCGCGTCGTAGAACGTCGGCAGGGGTGGTGGGGTAGTCATCGTGAACCATTCTCCCACCCCGGAACCGGCGCCCGACCAGGCTCGGACGCCGGGGAAAGCCAGGGCGACGACCCGTCAGGAGGCTGGGGTCGGCGTCTGGACCGCGGGCGGCTGGCCTGCGCCACCCTGGGAGAAGTTGCCGACCCGCAGCACCTCGCCGTTGCGGACGTACCACTGGGTCCCGTTGTCGTCGCGCAGCTGGGTGACCCGCAAGCCGATGCTCTCGACCACGCCCGAGGCCTTGTCCATGTCGACGAAGTCGCCGACGCCCAGCTGGTCCTCGACCAGCATGAAGACCCCCGAGATGAGGTCCTTGACGATGCTCTGGACCCCGAAGGCCACCGTCACCGCGACCACCGACGTACCGGCCACGATCGTGGTGATGTCGAAGCCGAGCTCGGACAGGATGGTCAGCCCGGTCATGACTGCGATCAGGAAGGTGACCGCGCTCCGGGCCAGGGAGCCCAGCGCGGCCACCCGCTGCGCGCGCCGTGCCGCCGGCAGGGTGGTCGCGTCCATGAAGGCCTGGGCCGCCCGGAAGCGGGTCCGCGGCTGCGCCCCGGCGGCCCGGGTGGCCGTCCGGTTGATCAGCCGGTGTAGCACCCCGCGTACCGCGACCGCGACCAGGAGCAGGAAGACGATCCGGAGCGGGACGAAGACGACGGTCTCGGCTAGGTTTTTCGGGAACCAGCTGGGCATGGCGTCAGCCTAGACAAGCCGGTGTCCCACCGACGCCCGGTGAGACACGACCGGCACCCACAGCGAGCCGGACCGGCCGCGGCTGAAACCCAGCGGACACCGCCGCCGGTGAGACCGCATAGTGGTGCGGTGACCGACGTGACCCGCTCCCGTACGCCCGCCGCGCCCGCCCCGACTGAGGGGCTGGACGCGCGGGTGGTCGTGGCGGTGGTCGTCACCGTGCTGGCCTGGGCGTCGGCCTTCGTGGTCATCCGGTTCGTCGGGCAGGACTTCAGCCCCGGCTCGCTCACCCTGGGCCGGCTGGCGGTGGGTGCGGTCGCCCTGACCGTCACGGTGGCGACCCGGCGGCGGGTCCGGCTGGACCGCCGCGAGTGGGGACTGATCGTGCTCATCGGGCTCGCCTGGTTCGGGGTCTACAACGTGACCCTGAACGCCGGCGAGCGGCACGTCGACGCCGGCACCGCCGCCATGCTCATCCAGCTGGCCCCCATCCTGATCGGCATCCTCGCCGGGGTGGCGCTGGGGGAGGGCTTTCCGCGGATGCTGGTCATCGGGGGGCTGGTGGCCTTCACCGGGACCCTGCTGATCGGAATCGCCACGAGCACCGGACAGGCCGACGTGACCGGGGTCCTGCTCGTCCTGGTCAGCGCGGTGGTCTACGCGGTGGCGATGGTCGCGCAGAAGATCGTGCTCCGCCGGGTCCCCGGCCTGCAGGTGACCTGGCTGGCCTGCCTGGTCGGGTTCGTGGCCTGCCTGCCCTTCGGCGGCACCCTGGTGCGTGAGGTCGCCGCCGCTCCCACCCGCGCCATCGTCGGGGTGGTCTACCTGGGGCTGGTGCCGACCGCGATCGCCGTCTCGACCGGGGCGTACGCCCTGAGCCGGACCAGCGCGGGCCGGCTCGGGGTCTCCACCTACGTGGTGCCGCCGGTGGCGATTGGTCTGGCCTGGGCCTTCCTGGGGGAGACCCCGGCGCTGCTGGCTGTGGTGGGCGGGCTCATCTCGCTCGTCGGGGTCGGGATCGCCCGCAGGCCGGCCCGGAAGCCCGTCGTCGAGCCGCTGCCGCCGGCCTGAGGCCCCGGAAACCCAGCACCAGTGGTGGCCCCGCGAGGGGGCTGAGCCTGGCGGGCCGAGGGGCGCCGTCACTGGCGCTCCCGTGTCGGGGCCGACGACCCGGTCACACGCCCGGCGGGGGCCACTGGCTAGGTTGAAGCGTCCCATTCCTCACCGGAAACGAGCGTGCTGTGCCTGAGTCACCCATCACCGTCGTCGCGATCTTCACCGCCGCTCCTGGTCGCCTCGACGACCTGCGCGCCGCGCTCGTCGAGGCCATCCCGGCCGTCCACGAGGAGCAGGGCTGCGAGCTGTACGCGATCCACGACGGCCCCGAGGACAAGATCTGGATGGTCGAGAAGTGGACCACCGTCTCCGACCTGGACGTGCACGGCTCCGGGCCCGCGGTCGCACGCCTGGGCGAGCTCACCGCCGGGCTGACCACGGGGCCGGCCGAGGTCATCCGGATGCAGGCCATCCCTGCCGGGACGACGGAGCAGGGTCAGCTCTGACCCCTCGACGGGTCACCCCGCGTGGGCCGGACGGCATCCGTCCCGCACTCAGCCGGGAGGCGCGGACGCCTCAGCGCTGGTGGGTGACCGCCCCGGCCCAGACGGTCGCCACGACCGGGTCGGGGAGGTCGCGGCCGTGCCAGGGGTTGTTCCGCGACAGCGACGCCGACGCCGCCCGGTCGACCACGGTCCGGGCGGTCGGGTCCACCAGGGTCAGGTTGCCCGGCTCACCCACGGCGAGCGGGCGGCCCTGGCCCCGCAGCCGGGCGATGTGGGCGGGGACGGTGGACATCCGCAGCGCTACCTGCTCCCAGCCCAGGCGGCCCGGGTTGACCATCGTCTCGACCACGACGGCCAGTGCCGTCTCCAGGCCCAGCATCCCGAAGGCGGCTTCGGCGAACGCGTGCTCCTTGTCGTGTCGGGCGTGCGGCGCGTGGTCGGTGGCCACCGCGTCGATGGTGCCGTCGGACAGGGCGTCGCGGAGCGCGGCCACGTGCTCGGCCGGGCGCAGCGGGGGGTTCACCTTGTAGGTCGGGTCGTAGCCCACGACCTCGTCGGTGGTCAGCAGCAGGTGGTGGGGGGTGACCTCGGCGGTCACGTCCACCCCGCGCTGCTTGGCCCAGCGGAGCACGTCGACGGTCTCGGCGGTGGACACGTGGCAGACGTGCAGCCGGGAGCGGGTGAGCTCGGCGAGCTGCACGTCCCGGGCCACGACGGTGGCCTCGGCGGCCGCCGGCCAGCCCGGCAGCCCGAGACGACCCGAGATCTCCCCCTCGTGGCAGCAGGCGTCGCGCCCGGCGAGCTGGGGGTCCTGAGCGTGCTGGGCGATCACTCCGTCGAACGCCCGGACGTACTCCAGGGCCCGGCGCATCAGCCGCGGGTCGCTCACGCAGTGCCCGTCGTCGCTGAACACCCGGACCCCGGCCTCGGAGCGGGCCATCAGCCCCAGCTCGGCGAGCTCGGCACCGGCGAGGCCCTTGCTGACCGCGCCGACGGGCACGACCTGGGCGTGCCCACCGCGGCGTCCCAGGGCCGCCACGTGCAGCGCGGCCTCCGCGGTGTCGGTGACGGGGCTGGTGTTGGCCATGGCCAGGACGGCGGTGAATCCGCCCCGGGCCGCGGCCAGGGTGCCAGTCTCAACGGTCTCCGCGTCCTCGCGCCCGGGCTCGCGCAGGTGGGTGTGCAGGTCGACCAGACCGGGCAGCACCACCAGGCCATCGGCGTCCAGACGTACGGCGTCCGGCCCGGCCGAGGCCGGGTCGACGAACACCCCGTCGCGGATGAGCAGGTCGGCGCGGCCACGGCCGAGCAGATCGGCGCCGGTGACCAGCAGCTCGGTACGGGTGGGGGTCATCGTGGTCCTCTGGCTTCCTGGGCGGGGGCCTCGAAGCGGCCCTCAGAGCGGGGGCGGGGTTCGGCGGGGGCTCCGGACGGTCCGTCGTCCTCGCCGCCCAGCAGCTGGTAGAGCACGGCCATCCGGACCGACACCCCACCCGCGACCTGGTCGAGGATGAGCGAGCGGGCCGAGTCGGCGGCGTCGGCGGAGATCTCCAGACCGCGGTTCATCGGTCCGGGGTGGCAGATGGCGGCGTCGGGCTTGAGCCGGGCGAGCCGCGTACGGGTGAGGCCGTAGCCCACCGTGTACTCCCGCGGGGTGGGGAAGTAGCCCCCCGACATCCGCTCCCGCTGGACGCGCAGCATCATCACCGCGTCCGCCTCGGGCAGCACGGCGTCGAGGTCGTGGCTGGTCTCGACCGGCCAGGTATCGACCCCCGAGGGCATCAGGGTCGGCGGGGCCACCAGCACCACCCGGGCCCCGAGGGTCTGCAGCAGCAAGACGTTGCTCCGGGCCACCCGGGAGTGGGTGATGTCCCCGACGACGGCGACGGTCTTGCCGCTGAAGTCGGTCCGGTCGGGCTCAGCGCTGCGGAAGTGCCGTCGCATCGTGAACGCGTCCAGCAGGGCCTGCGTCGGGTGCTCGTGGGTGCCGTCCCCGGCGTTCAGGACGTGCGCGTTGACCCACTGGGTCACCTGCCAGGGCGCTCCCGAGGCGTGGTGCCGGATGACCATGGCGTCCACCCCCATCGCCGCCACGGTCAAGACGGTGTCCCGCAGCGACTCGCCCTTGGAGACCGAGGAGCCCTTCGCACTGATGTTGATGACGTCGGCGGACAGCCACTTGCCCGCGATCTCGAAGGAGGACCGGGTCCGGGTGGAGTCCTCGAAGAACAGGTTGACCACGGTCCGGCCGCGCAGCGCCGGCAGCTTCTTCACCGGCCGGGCCTGAACCAGCGACATCTCCTCGGCCAGGTCGAGGATCTCGGTTGTCTCGGCCAGGCTCAGGTCACCGGCCGACAGCAGGTGCCGCATCAGAGGGTTCCCGCACCGGGGCCGGTGGGCTCGGCCCCGTCCGTGGCGCCGTGGGGCTCCTCACCGGGGCTGATCGTGACCTCGTTCACGCCGTCGACCTCCTCCAGCCGTACGCTCACCCGCTCGTTCGCCCGGGTGGGGATGTTCTTGCCGACGTGGTCGGCCCGGATCGGGAGCTCGCGGTGGCCCCGGTCGACCAGCACGGCCAGCCGTACGGCGCGGGGTCGACCCAGGTCACCCAGCGCGTCCAGGGCCGCGCGCACCGTCCGGCCGGAGTAGAGCACGTCGTCGACCAGCACGACCACGGCGTTGTCCACCGAGAGCGGCAGGTGGGTCCGTCCGACCGTACGGGTGGGCTGGCGTCGCAGGTCGTCGCGGTAGAGGGTGATGTCGAGAGCCCCGACGGGGATGTCGACCCCCTCGACCTCGGACATGGCGCGCGCGAGCCGGTCCGCCAGGGCCACCCCCCGGGTGGGGATGCCCACCAGGACGAGGCCGGCGGCGCCGCGGTTGGCCTCCAGAATCTGGTGCGCCATCCGGGCACAGGCCCGCTGGATCTGGTCGGCATCGAGAACGAGTCGGGCCGGTCGGGCGGGCCCGTCGGCCCGGGACCCCCCGCGCGCCGGGCGCTGGTCCGCGTCGGACACGGCTTCCTCCTCGTCACGGTCGGGACACCCCGTATAGATGGAGCGCTACGGTAGGGAAGTGACCGAACTCATGAGCATATTAGTGCCTCTGGAGACGCTGTCCGGCTGGCCGTCAGTGGCCAATCCCAGCCCGCTGGAGGTCCTGGCCCTGTTGGTCGGCGCGCCCCTGGTCGTCGTCGCCGCGATCTTCCTCGTGTCCAAGCTGCGCCCGGAGTCGCGCTCGGGCCACGGCACGTCCGCCGAGGACGCCGACCCCGTGTGGGTCGGAGCTCCGGACCGGCGTGAGATCGGGGTCGACGAGGACGCCCAGGCCGCCAT
Source organism: Propionibacteriales bacterium (assembly GCA_038198385.1). Taxonomy (GTDB): domain Bacteria; phylum Actinomycetota; class Actinomycetes; order Propionibacteriales; family Propionibacteriaceae; genus Microlunatus. The sequence goes on along the minus strand of JBBQAB010000191.1, from coordinate 8,346 downwards.
CGAGGCCGGGCATCAGACCGAGCCGGAAGACGCGGGTGGCGCCAGTGCCCGCTGGTGAGAACGCCCTGAGCCGCGAGGACCTGGACGAGATCCAGCGGGCCGTCGGCAACGCCGAGTCCGTCTCGAGTCTCACGTTCTCCGTCTTCGTCGGGCTGGCCGAGGAGAACTCCCGGGCGTACGCGCTCCGGCTGCACGGTGCCCTCCCGCGCCGGGACCACTCGGTGCTCGTGCTCTGCGACCCCGTCTTGCACGCCCTCGAGATCGTCACCGGCGCCGAGTCGCGCCGGGTGTTGCCCGACCTGGAGTGCCGGCTGGCCGCCGCCTCCATGCGCTCCTCGTTCGTCGGCGGAGACGTCGTCGGGGGCTTGGTCAACGGCATCCAACAGCTCGGCGAGGGAGCCCGGCAGCCGAAGATGCTGCACGGATCCCGCCGCTGACCCGAACTCCCTGACCAGAGCACGTCCCTGACTTCAGTGCGCGCTCGCCGACTGAGAGCACGTCCCTGGCCTCAATGCACAGAAGACCTCAGAGCACGTAAGGCCGCCAGAGCAGCACCGTCGCGTACGAGCGGTAGGGCGACCAGAGCGTCGGGTCCTCAGCACCCAGCGCGGCCAGCTCCCGTCGGACGGCCAGGTCGGTGACCAGCAGGACGTCGGGTGCGCCGAGCCCCCGCATCGCTACTGCGTCGGCGGTCCACGGTCCGATTCCCGGGCAGCTCAGCAGCGCCCCCCGCGCCTGCTCGAGTGGCTGAGCCCCCGAGAGGTCGAGCTCGCCGTCGGCCAGCCGCCGGGCCAGCTCGACCAGGCAGCGGCCGCGGGCCCGTGGCATCGGCAGGTCCTCCGGGTTCGCCCCGGCCAGCGCGGCCGGGGTCGGAAAGAGCCAGTCCGCCCCCCAGGGGTGCGGGTCCAGCGGGACCCCGTACGCGTAGGTCAGCTTGGTGGCGCACCGCGCCGCCGCCGCCATCGAGATCTGCTGGCCAAGCACCGTACGCAGGGCCAGCTCGGCCGGGTCGACGGTGCCGGGCACCCGGAGCCCGGGTGCCGCGGCGACCAGAGGAGCCAGCGCCGGGTCCCGGCTCAGGTGCGCTGCGACCGCGGCCGAGTCCGCGTCCAGGTCCACCAGCCGCGCCACCCGGGCGAGGGCGTCGTCCTCATCCCCGGGGAGGACGTCCAGCTCGGCCCCCAGCGCCTCGCCGTCCCAGGTCAGGCGGACCCGGCCCGGTCCCCGCGGGAGGCCGAGCGTCCGGGTGAACACGGTCCGACCGGCGTCGGCCCCCCACGCCTCCGGCCCGGGCGCCCCGAAGGCCCGGAGGAAGGCGAACAGCGTGCCGCCGTCGAAGGGCGAGCCCGGGTCCAGCGTGAGCGGGCCGGTGGCCCGGGTCCTCACAGGGCCGCGGCGTCCTGACAGCGCAGTGAGCGCAGCGTGTCGTCCCGTCGTTCGGCGATCACCCGGCGGGCCGAGCTCGACAGCTCGGCGGTCTCCAGCCAGGTGTCCAGGCGGACCAGGAAGTCCTTCTGGTCGCTGGGCCACGGGAACAGCAACCGCAGCACGTTCTTCTGGAGCGACAGCCCCTTGCGCGCCCAGCCGTGGCGACCCGCCGAGATGTCCTGCGCCACCGCGAAGTAGCGGTCGACGTAGGGGAGCAGGAGCTCGTCGTGTCCCAGCGACCAGAAGTTCAGGCAGATCGCGGTGTGGGTGGCGTTGGGGACATCGCTGCTCTCCACCGCCAGCCGCCAGGCCTCGGCCTTGGCCTCGGCCGTGGGGCGCGCGGCCCGCGCCCCGGCCGCCTGCTCCGAGCCGGTGATGGAGTCGTCGCGGCGCCGCTCGGCGTCGATCTGGGCCTCGTCGAGCTGCCCGAGCCGGGCCAGGTTGTTGACCACGCTCCAGCGCAGGTCGGTGTCGATCAGCAGGCCCTCGGGCACGCCCTCGTCGCGGAGCCAGCCGGCGAGCCGGTCCGCGCCGGGTCCAGGGTTCGCGGCGGCCGCATAGCTGCGGGCCAGGGCCAGCTGCTGGTCGGAGGCGGGCTCGGCCCGGTCGAGCAGGCTCTGGACGCCGGCCTCCCAGCGGGCCCGGACCCCGGCCCGCTGAGCGGGCGGGGTGTAGCTCCAGGAGGCGGTCCCGGCCTGGGCGAGCGCGTTCCGGACCGCGGTCGGGCCGGTCTCGTGGGGGACTGCGGCCAGCACGAGGTCGACGAAGGCGGTCGGGTCCAGCTCGGCGTCGCGGCAGGCGTCCCACAGCGAGCCCCACAGCACGGCCCGGCTGAGGGCGTTGTCGATCGTGGGCAGCGCGGTCAGGACGTTGTCGAGGGACCGCTGGTCGAGCCGCACCTTGGCGTAGGTCAGGTCGTCGTCGTTGGGCAGCAGCACCGCCGGCACGGCCCGCCCGACCAGCTGGGGCAGGTCGGTCTGCGGCCCGGTCACGTCGCACTCGATCCGGTCGGTCCGCACCAGCCGGTCGTCGTCGGTCAGCTCGTAGACCCCGAACGCGACCCGGTGGTCTCGCAGCGTGGGCCAGTCGGCGGGGGCGCCCTGGTGGACGGTAGCGGCGGTGACGACCCCCTCGACAGCGCTCAGCTCCACCCGCAGGGTGTTGACCCCGGCGGTCTCCAGCCACTGCGCCGACCAGTCGGACAAGTCCCGCCCCGAGGCGGTCTGCAGGCTGGCGAGCAGGTCACCCAGGCCGGTGTTGCCGTACGCGTGGGTGGCGAAGTAGCCGCGCAGCCCGGCCAGGAACGCGTCCCGGCCCACGAAGGCGACGAGCTGGACGAGCACCGAGGCGCCCTTCGCGTAGGTGATCTGGTCGAAGTTGTACTCCACCGCCTCCAGGTCGACGATGTCGGCCGCGATGGGGTGGGTGGAGGGCAGCTGGTCCTGCCGGTAGGCCAGGGTCTTGGACCCCGAGCAGAAGCCCGCCCAGGCCAGGGAGGGGTCCTCGGCCTGCTCGCTGGTGGCGAAGTTGGAGGCCCAGGTGGCGAACGACTCCTTGAGCCACAGGTCGTCCCACCACCGCATGGTCACCAGGTCGCCGAACCACATGTGGCTGAGCTCGTGCAGGATCGTATCGCGGCGGAAGTTGGTGACGGCCTGGGTGGCGCGGCTGCGGAAGATGTACTCGTCGCGCAGGGTCACGCAGCCGACGTTCTCCATCGCGCCGCCGTTGTACTCGGGAACGAAGACCTGGTCGTACTTGCCGAACGGGTAGGGGAACTCGAAGTGCCCCTCGAAGACCTTGAACCCACCCGTGGTGATGTCGACGATCTCCTGGTGGTCCAGGTGCTCGACCAGCGACTGCCGGCAGACCACGGCCATCTCGACGGGACCGCCCGCGGCCTCGTAGGAGTGCGGGATGGAGACATAATCCCCGGCGACCAGGGCGGTCAGGTAGGTCGAGATGGGCAGGGTCTCGGCGAACCGCGTACGCCGCAGGCCCGGCTCCTCCTCGCTGGTCTCGACCGGGCCCCCGTTGGAGATGACGGTCCAGCCCCGGGGGGCGAGCGCCGGGGTGGTGAAGCGGGCCTTGAGGTCGGGCTGCTCGAAGCAGCCGTACATCCGGCGGGCGTCGGCCGCCTCGAACTGGGTGTAGAGGTAGGTCCGGCCGTCGGCGGGGTCGACGAAGCGGTGCAGCCCCTCGCCGCTGCGGCTGAAGCGGCAGACCGCCTCGACGCTCAGCTCGTGGTCCCCGGCGGTGACCGTGAGCGGCAGCCGGGAGTCAGCGAAGCTGGCCGGGTCGAGGGTCGCACCGTCCAGGCTCGCGCTGAGGACCGCGTCGGCGATCAGGTCCAGGTGCAGGGCGCCGTCGGCTCGGGCGGTGAACCGGATGGTCGAACGGGACCGGAACTGCGTCGCCGGGTCCTCGACCCCCGCACCGGAGAGGTCGACGAACACCTGGTACGTGTGGGTGGCGACCAGCCGGGCCCGGGCCTGGGCCTCGTCCCGCGTGAGGTTGTCGGAGAACATGATCGCGATCTTGCCACGACCTCGGCCGGGGCGTCCCCTGGTCTCTCGTAGGCTGGTGTCATGCCCAAAACCATCAAGTCCGAGCTGAAGAAGAAGGCCGGGACGGTGGCCGACGCCGCCCACTCGGCGCAGGAGTCCGGCAAGAAGGCCCTCAAGGCGGCCAAGGCCCAGGCCGCGTCTGTCGTGGCAAAGGCCGAGGAGATGGCCCACGACGCCGTCACCCCGACCACCGTGCACTTCTGGTTCGACCCGATCTGCCCGTGGGCGTGGATGACCTCCCGCTGGATGCTCGAGGTGGAGAAGGTCCGTCCCGTCACGACCGAGTTCCACGTCATGAGCCTGTCGGTGCTCAACAGCGGTCGGGACCTGTCCGAGGAGTACCGGACCATGCTCGACCAGGGCTGGGCCCCGGTCCGGGTCGCCCTGGCCGTGGCTGAGCAGTACGGTCAGGAGCAGCTACGCGCCTTCTACACCGCTGTCGGTACCCGCATCCACGTGGGCCAGGAGGGGTTCGGCGACGACACGCTGCAGGCCGCGCTGGGCGACGTCGGTCTGCCGGCCGAGCTGGTCGAGGCCGGCCGGGACGGCGGCAACGACGACGCCCTCCGGGCCTCGCACCACGCCGGGATGGACAAGGTCGGCATGGACGTCGGCACCCCCGTCATCCACGTCGGCGACGTGGCCTTCTTCGGGCCCGTGATGTCCCCGGCCCCCAAGGGCGAGCAGGCGGGCGACGTCTACGACGGCGTGGTCAAGCTGGCGTCCTATCCGGGCTTCTTCGAGCTCAAGCGCACCCGGACCGTGGACCCGATCTTCGACTGAGGGCGGCGGCGGGCCCTGGTCACCCCGGGCCTGGTCACCCCGGGCCCGGGTCAGAACGGGCCTAGCCCGGCCTAGCCCGGGCCTAGCCCGGTCCGGCGCTGGCCGTACGCCGGAGGAAGCCGGTCCAGGCCCCCTCGGCGGTCAGGTCATCAGGCAGGCTGAGCCGGTCCAGGACCGTGGTCACCGCGCGTCGGGTTGCGGCGTCGAAGGTGCCGCTAGTCTCGACCGGGGTGTCCCAGACGTGGGTGCAGATGGCCTGCACCGCCTGCACCTGGACCCGGGACCGGCGGCTGAACCGTGGACCCGTGTCGCGGGAGCGTCCGTCGTCCACGTGGATGTGGTTGGCGTGGGCGGCGTCGTAGAGGTAGGTCAGCACGTACGCGAACCGCTCGTGCAGGCCAGCGGCCAGCCGCCAGCAGTCCCGCTCCCGGCGTCGACGCGTCGTTGCGGAAGCGGTGCGCCACCGGTCGTAGCGGCAGGAGACCAGGGTGGCGCCGTCCCGTCGTACGCCGGCGAGGTCGAACGCGCGCCCGGCGTGGTGCCAGGAGTCGCACCGGGTCCCCCCGTCGGTCCAGCTGCCGTAGGTCCGCAGCTCGTCGGGCCGGGCCCCGAGGTCGGCGGGCAGGCCGGCCTCCCAGTGCTGCAGGCCGACCGCGAAGCCGGGGTCGAAGAAGAAGCGCGACTCCCGGCCGGTGGGCTCGTAGACCAGGCTCGAGGCGCCGAGCCGCCGGTAGGGGTCCAGGCTCGCCCGCGGGACGCAGCTGGCCCGGGCGTACGGCCGGGCCTCCCCGCCCAGCCCCGTCGCCCCGGTGCCGCAGCCGGCCAGCCACAGCCCGGCGGCCGCGGTCCCGAGCAGCAGGCCCCGCCGGGTCAGGCGGTCGGTCGGCATCGGTCCAGGCTAGGAAGGTCGGGCAAGAGGACGTCTGCGAGACTGCACGCATGCGCGTACACATCGGCAGCGACCACGCCGGCTTCGAGCTCAAGGAGTACCTGGGGGCCTCGCTCACCGCGGACGGCCATGACGTGGTGGACCACGGGCCGGCCGAGTACGACGCGGAGGACGACTACCCGACCTACTGCATCCCGGCCGCGGAGGCGGCGGTGGCTGAGCCCGGCTCGCTGGCCGTGGTCGTCGGGGGCTCCGGCAACGGTGAGCAGATCGCGGCCAACAAGGTCACCGGCACCCGCGCGGCCCTGGCCTACGACCGCGACACCGCGGAGCTGGCCCGGCTGCACAACGACGCCAACGTGGTCTCCATCGGCGCCCGGATGCACACCCAGGAGGAGGCCCTCGAGCTGGTCCGGGTCTTCCTGGCCACCGAGTTCAGCGGGGAGGAACGGCACCGTCGCCGGATCGCCCAGCTAGCGGCCTACGAGGCCCAGCACTAGCAGGCTCTCGCTAGCGGCCGCGACCGGCCGCGGGGCCGCGGCGGCCGTTGATCCGGGCCAGCAGGCTGGCCACGACCTCGGCGGCCATCCGCTCGTCCTCGGCGTCGGGTCGCGACACGTCGCGGGCGCGCATGGCCCGGTCCGTGCTCACCAGCCCCGAAACCCCGTCGCGTCCGAACTCGCGGGGCCACATGTCACGTCCGTCGCCGTGCTGGCCCCCGTGGTGGGAGGCGCCGGCGTGCGATCCCGAGGGTCGTCCCCCAGGTTCTGCCCCACCTGTCATGCTGACACGCTAGGCCACGCCGACCTGCCGCGCAGCCACGACACGTGACCAGTACCGGGCGGCGACCGGAGTCCGGAGGGACGAGTCGGTCGGCGCCGGGAAGAAGGAGACGAGTTGCCCGAGGGACACACCCTGCACCGCCTGGCTCGGGACCTCACCGAGGCGTTCAGCGGCCGGGTGGTCTCTGTCACCAGCCCCCAGGGCCGGTTTGCCGAGTCGGCCGCGCTGGTCGACCAGACCCTGCTGCTGGAGGCCACCGCCCACGGCAAGCACCTGTTCTGCGCCTTCGTCGACGACCGCTGGCTGCACATCCACCTCGGTCTGATCGGCAAGCTCACGCTGGGTCCGCCCGACCCGCCGCGGGGTGAGGTGCGGGTCCGGATCGCCGACCGTCACGTCGCCGCCGACCTGCGGGGCCCTCAGCTCTGCGTGCTGCGGACCCCGGACGAGGTCACCGCTCAGCTGGCCGACCTCGGACCCGACCCACTGCGACCCGACGCCGACCCCGACCTGGCCTGGTCGCGGATCCATCGGGCCTCCCGGCCGATCGGGGCCCTGCTGATGGACCAGCGCGTCCTGTCAGGGGTGGGCAACGTCTACCGCGCCGAGATCCTCTTCCGGAACCGGGTCGACCCGCACCGCCCCGGCTCCGAGCTGCGCCGGGCGAGCTGGCTGGCGCTCTGGACCGACCTGGTGGAGCTGATGCCGCTCGGGGTACGCGACAACCGGATCGACACCGTACGGCCCGAGCACGACCCTGAGGCCATGGGCCGGCCGCCGCGGGATGACGACCACGGTGGTGAGGTCTACGTCTACCGGCGGGCCGGCATGGCGTGCTGGGTCTGCGGGTCGAAGATCCGCACCGAGGTCCTCGCCGGGCGCAACCTGTTCTGGTGCGGGCGCTGTCAGCGGCGCCGGTGAGGTTCGACTGTGACGGTGCCGAGGTGGACGTCGACGAGCAGGGCCGGATCACGACGGTCACGCCGCACGCCCGGCCCGGTCTGGTCTATCTCCGTGACGTAGGCGAGGTCGAGCTGGAACGCGGCGGCGAACCGGCCCGGTGGTCCGCGCCCGATCTCAGTGTCGACACCGACGAGGTCGAGGTGCGGCGGGAGGCTGCCGGTCTGACGCTCGTCGTCCGGCACAGCTTCGCCGCCGGTTGGGGCCTGCGGGTCGCGGTGACCAACACCGCGGACCACCCGGTGACCCTCGAGCGGCTGCAGGTCGGGTGCGTCCCCGGCCCTGGGTGCGTGGGGTGGGCCTTGGCCGCCGGCGCCACCGGGGCGTACGCGGTGCAGCCGACCGACGCCGAGGGCCCGGTGCTGGGGGGGCTCCTCACCCTGGGTGACCTGGACCGGATCACCGCGACCGGTCTGTTCACCGAGTGCGTACGCCTGGCCCCGGGTGCCCGCTACGTCCTCGCCTGGCGGTGGGCCTGGGCCGCCACGCCCCGGCAGCTGGGTGGCGGCCGGCTCCTAGAGCTGCGGGAGGTCCCGGCGGCGTTCTACCGGACGGCGGGGGAGACCGCGCGGCTGCCGGCCGACGACGACCGGGTGCTGCTGGCCCCGCCGGAGGTGGGCGTCGACTCCTTCGAGGACATCCTGGAGCTGACCGTCTGGAACCCGGGGACCTACCCCGTGGAGCTGCGGACCGCCCGCGGGACGACGCGGTACGACCTCACCTGGGCCGAGCCGGTCGTCGACCTGCTGGAACGGGCGGCCGCAAAGGTGCTGGGCGGACCCCGGACGGCGGCCGGCGTCGTCCGGGTGGTCGATGTGGACGCCGCTCTGGTCCTGCAGCACGCCCTCCGCTCGTCGCGGGTCGCTGACCCCGACACCGCGGCGGAGGCCCTGGACCTCTTTGTCGCCCGGCTGGGCGAGGACCCCCCGACCGACC
>JBBQAB010000190.1:0-3692 GCA_038198385.1 Propionibacteriales bacterium | reverse complement strand
GGGGTCGGGTCGAGATCGGCGTGCCACCATGACCAGACCGTACGGACGACCGCCGCTGGTCGCGGCCCTGCCGACCCCCGCTGTGGACAAGCCGGACCCGCGGCCGCCTGTGGACAGGCGCAGCGGCGCCCGACCCACGGGCACCGTCCCGCCGCGAGGACGCACCGCACCAGCGCGGGACCCACCCGCACCGTCGTCGCGCCAGTGCGCCAGTGCGCCGATCTCGGGAGAGGGCGAGGGTCAGCGGGGCAGGCGCGGGGCGACGACCACGCCCAGCGTGCCCGGGCCGGTGTGGACCCCGAGGACCGCGCTCAGCTCGGCCACCACGATCTCACCGGCGTCGGTGAGGCGGCCCTGCAGCCGCTCCCGCAACCTGGCGGCCCCGGCCGGGTTGTCCAGATGGTGCACGGCGACGTCGACCTCCGCACTCCCCCCGGCGGCCCGGGCCCAGGCGGCCAGACCCAGCTCGGCGAGCCTCGCGAGGGCCTTCGACTCGGTCCGCACCCGCTCGTAGGCCTGGATACGTCCCTCCGCCACCGTCAGCAGGGGCTTGACCGCCAGGGCGGAGCCCACCATGGCGGCGGCCGTCCCGATCCGGCCTCCGCGCCGGAGGTACTCCAGGCTGTCCACGTAGAAGAAGGTCGTCGAGGCCGCCGCCTGCCGGGTCACGAGGTCGGCCACCTCAGCGGCAGAGGCGCCCACGGCGCCGGCCCGGGCGCCCGCCAGGACCGCGAAGCCCGTTCCCAGCGCGACCGTGCGGCTGTCGACCACCGTCACCGGAAGCTGCGCCCCCGCGGCCGCCACTTGGGCCGCCCCGCAGGTCCCCGAGATCGCGGCACTCAGGTGAACCGAGACGATCGCGTCGAAGCCCTCCCGGGCGAGTTGGGCGTAGGTGGCCCCGATCACCTCAGGGGTGGGCCGCGACGTGCTGACCCGGCGGCCGGCCCGCAGCGCCGTTGCCACCTCGCAGGGGTCCACCTCGGACTCGGGCCGGCTCTCGTCGTCGATCACCACCTGCAGCGGAATCACCGCTACCTGAGCCTCGACGGCCTCGCACGGGCGGAGAGACGACGTAGAGTCAGTCACCACCGCCACACCAGCCATTTCCTCAGCGTAGGACGTCGACCTCGTGGTGGGTGCTGTCAGGCCCCGGGACCCCCCAGTGTCGGGAGAAAGCGAGCTCATGACCGATCAGACACGCCGAACCTGGCGTGCCGCTCCCGCCACCCTGGTCGCGGTCACCCTCTTCGCCGTGGCGGCCGTGGTGGCGATCCCGGCTCTGGCCTATCTGGTCTACCAGCACGACGGGACCCCCTGGATCCCGGCGGCTCTGGGCCTGCTCACCCTGGCGGCGCTGGTCTACGCCTGGCGCTGCGGGCTGCACCCGCGGCTGCGCTCCACCGACCGTGAGCTCCAGGTGGTGAACCCGTTCCGCCGGCACACCGTGGCCTGGGAGGACGTGACGGTCCTGGCTGCCGGGGAGAACGGTCTCGTGGTCGGGTCGCTGGACGCCCAGGTCGAAGCCTGGTGCATCCAGAAGTCCAACTGGGCGCTCCGGCGTGGGCGGCTCACCCGCGCCGACCGGGTCGTCGGCGAGCTGATGGACATCTGGGACCGGCATGACCCGCCTCTGGAGGACGAGGAGACCGGGCTGCGGATCCGACGTGCCCGCCCCGACGAGAGCCGGCTGCTGGCCCGCCTGGAAAAGGCCTCCTCCGAGGACCGGCTGCAGGCGCTGTTCCCGGGCGAGGACCATCCCTTCCCGGTCGCCGGCGTGACGAGACGCTGGCGTCGGCTGCTCCGTGACCGGCTGATCCGCGTCCACGTCCTCGAGCAGGACCAGACCCCCGTGGGTTTCGTCGCCTTCGGGGCCGAGGACCTGCTGCAGCTCGGAGTCCTCCCCCACCACACCCGGCGCGGCTACAGCACCGCCCTGCTGGAGTACGCGAGCAGCGAGATGTTCGAAGCCGGGGCCCACGGCATCAGCGCCTGGGTGCTGATGGGCGACTCCGCCGGCCGTGCCTTCTTCGCCAGCCACCACTGGTCCGAGACCCCGGAGCGTCGGCCGTCGGTGCACCCGCCCCGACCTGAGTTGTGCCGCCTCGTACGCCGCAACCCCGCCGCCGCCCGGCGCAGCCGGTGAGCACCGCGTGAGCACCGCCGTGTCCTCGGCCACCGCCCCCGGCGCCGCCCGCCCGCAGGCAGGACGGGGTCAGGGGTGGCTGCTCGTCCTCGCAGGACTGAGCCTGGCTCCGGCCCTGGTCCTCACCTTCCTGCGGCTCGTACCCCCCACCGACGACGCCACCGCCCTGCTGGCCTCCTTCATCCCGTACGGCCTCCTCGGCTACGCCGTCGCCCTGGCTCTGCTGCTGGTGGCCCTGCTGCGTTCCCGACGGCGCCGCCGGCTGGGTCTGGTCGTCGTAGGGGTCCTCGCCCTGACCGCTCTCCAGGTCAGCTGGCAGGTGCCCTTCTTCGTGTCCGACCACCGTCCCGCGGTGGGTCGCCCCTTCACCCTGCTCACCCTCAACACCCTGACCGGCACCGCCGACCCGGACTCGCTGATGTCCGCCGCAGCCACCGCGGACGTGGTTGTGCTGGTCGAGATCACCCCGGAAGGGGTCGCGGCCCTCAACCTCCGGGGGTGGGACCGCGAGTTCCCGCACGTCGCCGGGGACCTGGGGCCGGGGGCGAGCGGGACCGCCGTCTTCTCCCGCTTCCCCCTCAGCGGGACCACCCAGATTCGCGGCACCGAGTACGGCCAGTGGCTGACCACGGTCGCAGTTCCCGGGTTGGGCGCGGTTCGGTTGCTCGCCGCGCACCCTTGCAACCCCTACTGCGCCCCCGGCCGCTGGACCGCCGAGCACGCCCTGCTGGCTTCGGCCCTCCGGGCGCAGGGTCCCGGTCCGCTCGTCGCGGCCGGTGACTTCAACGCCGTCGACGACCACGGCCCGATGCTCACCTTGGGTCGCCAGGGCCTGACCAGTGCCACCGACGTGCTGGGGGCCGGCTGGTTGCCGACCTACCCGGCCAACAGCCGGGTCCCCCCGCTGCTGGCCATCGACCACGTCCTGCTGAACGCCGGCATGACGGCCACCTCGCTGCGGACCGTCGACGTCGCCGGGAGTGACCATCTAGGGCTGCTGGCTACCCTGGCCCGGACCGGGTGAGCGGGTCGGAATGCCCGGGACCCCGGCGCGGTTGACGACCCGGACCCGTCGTCGAGAAGAGGAGCCACGTTGTACGCGACCTGCAGCCAGGGGCACCAGCACTGGGGACCCGTCGGCGCGGCGGGCGGGCTGATCATCGCGCCGACCCCGACCGGACCGCAGGTGCTGCTGACCCTGCGGAGCGCCCAGGTCCACCAGGGCGGCACCTGGTCGGTCCCGGGCGGGGCCATCGACGCAGGAGACGCCGACGACCACGCCGCCGCCTGCCGGGAGATCCACGAGGAGCTCGGGCTGGACGTGTCCACGCTGCCGGTTCTGGGCCGCCACCGGTTCGAGTGCGGCGGTTGGACCTACGTCACGGTCATCCTGGGCGCGACCGACCCGACGCCGCTGGTCGCCTCCGGCTGGGAGACCGACCAGGTCACCTGGTTCACGCTGGACCGGGTGGACGACCTGGCCACGTCCGGGCGGCTGCACCCCTCCTTCGCCCGCAGCTGGCCCGAGCTGCGCCGGCTGGTCGCGCTG
>JBBQAB010000189.1:0-6264 GCA_038198385.1 Propionibacteriales bacterium | reverse complement strand
CTGAGGACGTGCCGGGGGCGGACCCGTACGGCGTACGGCTCCGGCCGCTGCCGCTCGCCGAGGCGCAGGCCCTGCTGGCTGGCCGGCCCGTGGTGCGCGGTGACCTCCGCTGGCACCCGGACTACCCCACCGGGGACACCGTGGACGTCCTGGCCTTGCTGGTCGGAGCCCACGAGGCCATGACGGGGCCGTTGCGGGTAGCCCCGCCCCGCTGGTGGCTCAACCAGATCGTGGTCGAGGGGCTGGTGGTCGGGGACGCCGGCTTCCACGGGCCGCCCACGGAACAGGGTGCGGTCGAGATCGGCTACCAGGTGGTCCCGGGCTGGCGCGGTCGCGGTGTGGCTAGCCGGGCCTGCTCGCTGCTGGTCGAGCGCGCGTGGGCCGACGGGGCCGAGGTCGTCCGGGCCGAGACCGACGGGGACAACCAGGCCTCACAGGCGGTGCTGCGGCGCGCCGGCTTCACGCGACAGGTCGACGGGGTCTTCACCACGGTGCGGCCGCAGGAGGCTCCCGCCAGCCCCGGGTCCGGGGTCTGATGGAGGCGGCGACCCGGACCCTGACCCTGTCCCGGGCCGCCATGGTCGCGCCCGTCTTCACCCTCCCCCGGCGGGGGGCGGGTGACCCCACGCACCGTCGGCTCGGCGACATTTTCCTGCGGGCCACCCGGACCCCGGTCGGCCCCGCGCTGCTCAAGCTCGTCCCCGCCGGGCCTACGGTGGCAGCCCGCGCCTGGGGGGCAGGGGCGGAGTGGGTGTTGGACCAGCTGCCGCGGTTCCTGGGGGAGCAGGACGACGTCAGCACCTTCGTCCCCCGGCCCGAGCACGCCGCGCTGGTCGACGCGCACCGCCGCTACCCCGACTTCCGGGTCGGACGGACCGAGGCGGTCTACGAGGCGCTGGCCCCGGCCTGCATCGAGCAGGTCGTGACCGGCAAGGAGGCCTTCCGGGCCTGGCGGCTGCTGGTCACCGAGTTCGGCGAGCCCGCCCCCGGACCCACCGACGACCCGGACTCGGCGGCGTACGGGATGCGGCTGCCGCCGACGCCCGAGGCCTGGGCTCGGGTGCCGAGCTGGCGCTTCCTGGCCGCGGGTGTGGAACAGCGACGGAGCCGCACCCTGGTCCGGGCCGCGCCGCGGGCAGCGGCGCTGGAACGCACCCTGAACACCAGCCACGCCGAGGCCGACCGGGCGCTGCGCAGCTGTCCCGGCGTCGGGGTCTGGACCTCGGCCGAGGTGCGGCAGCGGGCCCACGGTGACCCAGACGCGTGGAGCGTCGGCGACTTCCACGTGGCCAAGGACATCAGCTACACCCTGACCGGTGAGGTGCTCGACGACGCCGGCTGCCTGGAGGTGCTGGAGCCCTACCGGGGCCACCGTTTCCGGGTGCAGAGCCTGCTCGCCCTGGTGGGCGGACGCCGGCCCCGCCGGACCCCCCGGATGACCCTGCCCACGCACACCCCGTACGCCACGGGGGGCCGTTCCTGACCTGCCCCGACCGGTGCGGGAGGGCTCAGGCGCGCAGCAGCAGGACCACGAGGACGCCGTTCAGGGCGACGATGAGCCCAACGACCACCCAGGCGGTCCGGATCGTCGCCCGGCGGGTGGGGACCAGGGCCATCAGCCGGGGGTCGCGGGCGAACCGGACCAGGGGGACGAGGGCGAAGGGGATGCCGAAGGACAGGGCGACCTGGGACACGATCAGCAGCCGGGTCGGGTCCAGTCCCGCCCCGAGGAGCAGCAGGGCCGGGACCGCGGTCAGCAGCCGACGCCAGATGACCGGGATCCGGCGCTGCAGCAGCCCGGCCATGATCACCGAGCCGGCGTAGCCGCCGACCGAGGTGGAGGCCAGACCGGAGGCGAGCAGGCCCAGCGCGAACAGGGTGGCGATGACCGGGCCGAGCTGGGTGCCGATCGCGGCGTGGATGGTGTCCAGGCCGTCCAGCTGCAGACCGAAGAGGGCGCTCCCGCTAAGCAGCAGCATAGCGATGTTGACCCCGCCGGCCACGATCATCGCGAGGACCACGTCAGTCCGGATACTGCGGAGCACCGGTCGGGCGCAGGTCGGGTCGGCCACGCCGTGCCGGTCCCGGACCAGGGCGGAGTGCAGGTAGACGGCGTGCGGCATCACGGTGGCGCCGAGCATCCCGACGGCGAGCAGTGCACTGTCGGGTCCGGCCAGCCGGGGGAGCAGCCCGGTGACGACCTCACCGGGGTCCGGCGGGGCGACGAAAAGACCGGCCAGGAAGCCGACCGTCACCACCGCGAGCAGACCGGTGATGACGCGCTCGAAGGTGCGCTGGCTGCGGCGGTCCTGGACGAGGAGCAGGGCGGTGGACACGGCGGCGGTGACGACCGCTCCGACCACCAGGCGGAGGTCGAACAGCAGCTGGAGGGCAATCGCTCCGCCGACGATCTCGGCGATGTCGGTGGCCATGGCCACCAGCTCGGCCTGGGCCCAGTAGGCGAGGCGGATGCGACGGGTGGTGTGGCCGGCGACCAGCTCCGGCAGGGAACGCCCGGTCAGCCAGCCCACCTTGGCGGAGAGGTACTGCACGAGTCCGGCCATCACGGTCGCGCCGACCAGCACCCACAGCAGCAGGTACCGGTAGTTCGCCCCGGCGGCGGTGTTGGTGGCCACGTTCCCGGGGTCGACGTAGGCGACCGCGGCGACGAAGGCCGGTCCGAGCATGCGGGACCGGTTCAGGAGGGACTGCGGCGTGAGCTGGGTCATTGACAGAGCCATCGTCTCCTCCTCTCGGGATATGAGGGTGTCGCCCGACGGAGACCCCGGTCAGGACCGGGGCCTCCGCCGGGCGAGATCACGCTGTGCTCAGGCTAGGCCTGAAGGTCAGGCGTTCGCCCCGCTGACGTGCAGGTCGCCGTTGACGCCGGCGGGGAAGAACCCGCCCTTGTCGACCGACTTCGGGTTGAGGTACACGATGTTCAGCACGTTGGCCGGGGTGCGGCTGTACGCGATGGCGTTCAGGTCCGCGGGGACCAGGTTGCCCCTGCGCTTGCTGCCGATCCCCTGGTCGTCGTCGCTCTTTCCGTCCAGGCTGTCCCGGGCGTTCGAGATCTTCTGGACGGCCCCGTAGAGGCCCTTGCTGTACAGCGAGGTCCGTACGACGGCGGCGTGGTAGGCCTCGACGGCCAGGATGCCGGCCGCCGCCTCCAGGTAGGCCTTGTTATCGATGAGCGGGGCGGCACCCTTGTACGCGGTGACGCCGACGTCTTCGAAGATGAACGCGGCGAGAAGGAAGTTGTTCTCGTTCGCGAACGGGTCGAAGGTCTGCTTGGAGGAGATGAGACCGGCCGCGCGGGCAGCGGCGGTGAAGCTGCCCTTGAGGTCGATCTGGGGACGGGCCACAGCCGCGGAACCGAGGGCCCGGCGCAGGAACGCCACGTGGTTGAGCTCGTCCTGGGCGATCTCGCGGGCGTACTGCCTGATCGCGCGGCTCTTGAAGTGGACCTTGCGACCACCGGTGACACCGCCACGGGTGCACTTACCGTCGGTGAGGCTGGAGGGGACACCCCAACCGTAGTAAGCGTGCAGATAGAACTCCGCCTCGAGGTACTCGAGGTTCAGGGCGAAGTTCAGGATGGTCGCGTCGCTGGGACCGCCGCTGCCCGACGCCGGGGCGGCGGAGGCGGGGAGGCCGCCGGCGCCGACCAGGGCTGAGCTGCCGACGACGCCCAGGCCGGCGAGGCCGGCGTTGCGCAGGAAGGACCGGCGGTCCTTGTCGGATTCTGCGCTGCGGTTGATCATGTCAACCACGGTCTTCTTGCCAAACATGCTGCTCCTTATGGAGAGGTGTCGGCTCCGAGGACGGCGCAGCCGATGGTACCTCCGGGTGCGGAGCACACGGGGAAGCACATGAACGTGGGTCACGACGTCGGACATCGTCGTCGGGACGGACGGACCACCAGCTACGCAGGATGTGCTCCCGCGGCGGTGGTGGCTCCAGACCAGCGAACTCTTCACCCCCGCGGGAGAACGCCCTACAGAGACTTCGGGGCCCTCGCCCGTCTGGATGGGTGCTTTCTTACCGGAATTTCAGCCGGATGGCGTAGTAATGGGAGGAGGGGCAGGGGTCCTGGCCGGGGTCGATGGGCATGCGGTCGGCGAGGTCGGCTACCGCCGGTTTCAGTGCTTGTCGCAAAGGCCCAGCCGGGCACCCCAGCGCTCCTCGATCCGGCCGAAGCGCCAGACGACCAGGGCGACGGCGAAGGTGAGCACGAAGAGCCCGACGACGGTGAGTCCGACCTGGTGCAGGTCGAGGCGCGACAGGGCCGCGAGCGGTCCGGAGCCCGCCCCGGCCCGCCGGGCCAGCAGCGAGATGATCTCCAGACTGCCGACCGCGAGCGCCACCGCGACCGACATGCTGGTGATGATCAGGTTGTAGTAGACCTTGCGGACCGGCTGGTTGAAGGCCCAGCCGTACGCCAGGCTCATGAAGCAGCCGTCGGCGGTGTCCAGCAGGCTCATCCCGGCCGCGAAGAGCACCGGCAGGGTGAGCACGGCGTACCAGGGGAGGCTGACCGCGGCCGCGCCGCCGGCCAGCACGAGCAGGCCGACCTCGGTGGCCGTGTCCAACCCCAGCCCGAACAGCAGCCCGGCCGGGTACATCTGCACCGGCCGCCGGATCACGCGGGTCGCCGCGGCCAGCAGTCGGCGGAGGAAGCCGCGCTTGCGCAGCTGGGCCTCGAGCGCGTCCTCGTCGAAGACCCCACGCCGGAGCTGAAACACGACCCGGACGATCCCGACCAGGACGCCGAGGTTCAGCAGTCCGATCAGCAGCAGGAAGACCCCCGAGACCACGGTGCCGAAGACCCCGGTCAGCCGCTGCAGGAGCGAGGAGTCGTCGGCCAGCTGGGCGGCGAGGGCGCGGACCCCGAGCGCGAGCAGGGCCACGAGGACGAAGACCACGCTGGAGTGACCCAGCGAGAACCAGAACCCGACCGACAGGGGTCGAGGCTCGCGCCCCATCAGCTGGCGCGTGGTGTTGTCGATCGCGGCGATGTGGTCGACGTCGAAGGCGTGCCGCATCCCCAGGGTGTACGCCGGCAGCCCGATCCCGACCCCGAAGACCTGGGCGTTGTCGAGGGCGTAGTGCGCGGGGGCCACCCCCCCACCAGCACCCCCAGCCCACCAGGTGCAGCAGCAGCACGGTCAGGCCCATGCCGACGAGCGAACGGCGCTCCGGGAGGCTCAGCGGGACCCGACCCCGCACTCGGCCCGGCACCGGGGCCGAGAGGGAGGCCGGTCGGTCGGTGCCTGGTCGTCTCATCCTGTCCCCCACGGTCTGCGCCTCGAGGCTACCGGGTGCGGCCCGGTTCGGACGGGTCGGCGGGGGCCGGCAGGCTCTCCAGCGCACTGGAGCCCGGCAGCTGCACGGTGAACTCCGCGCCACCCTGGGACGAGCGGCCGGCCCGCACCCAGCCGCCGTGCTGGTGGATGGTCTGGGACACGATGGACAGGCCCAGGCCGGTGCCGGGGGTGTTGCGGGCCGTGTCGGCGCGGTAGAACCGGTCGAAGACGTACGGCAGGTCGGCCTCGGCGATTCCGGGGCCCTGGTCGGCCACCCGCAGCCGGTCCCCCTCGAGCTGCACCCGGATGGTGCCGCCCGGCGGGCTCCACTTGACGGCGTTGTCGAGCAGGTTGGTCACGGCCCGCTCCAGGGTGTCGGCCTCCCCGACCACATAGAACGGGTTGAGCTCTACGT
This sequence comes from Propionibacteriales bacterium, assembly GCA_038198385.1. Taxonomy (GTDB): domain Bacteria; phylum Actinomycetota; class Actinomycetes; order Propionibacteriales; family Propionibacteriaceae; genus Microlunatus. The sequence goes on along the minus strand of JBBQAB010000189.1, from coordinate 543 downwards.
CGAAGGCCAGGCCGTGGCCGCGACGGCGCACGCGATCCAGGGCGGCGTTGACGACGTCCCGGAAGTCCAGCGGCTCCGGCTTGGCCGCGGTGTCGTCGCGCGCCAGCTGGACGAGGTCCTGGATGAGGGCGGTGAACTCGACGAACTGTGCGGTGACGTCGGCCAGGATCGCCTGTCGGTCCGCGGGCTTGAGCAGGCCGCTGGTCGCGTCGGCGGCCAGCAGCTCGATGTTGGTGCGCAGGCTGGTCAGCGGGGTGCGCAGCTCGTGTCCGGCGTCGGCGATCAGCTGGCGCTGCCGCTCGCGGGAGGAGGCCAGAGAGACCAGCATGTCGTTGAACGAGTCAGCCAGCAGCGCCATGTCCCCACTGGCCCTGATCTTGATCGGCTCCAGCTGGGTGGTGCGGGAGACGCGTCGGACCGCGGCAGAGAGCTCCCGCACCGGACGCAGGCTGGAGCGCGCCACCCCGGCTCCGGCGATGCCGGCGACGACGACGCCGGAGACCCCGAAGATCACCAGCACCGCCCAGAGCGAGCTGAGGATGG